>DASZUP010000607.1:0-2773 GCA_035547635.1 Pirellulales bacterium | reverse complement strand
ATCTGGCTAGACGGCTGGTCGACGCGGGCGCGGACGGGCTGGTGTTGTTCAATCGTTACCTCCATCCCGACATCGATCTCGAGAGGCTGGAATTGGCTCTCGACTTGGAGTTGAGCACGCCCGCCGAGATGCGTCTGCCGCTCCGCTGGATCGGTATTTTGCGGGGGCCCTTATCCGCCTCGCTGGCCGCGACCAGCGGCGTCCATTCCGCAGACGACGTGCTGAAGCTGCTGCTGGCCGGCGCCGATGTAGCGATGATGGCATCGACGCTGCTGAGGTACGGCCCCCACCATTTGGCCACGATCCTTGCCGACGTTCGGGCCTGGTTGGAAGGGCACGAATACGAGTCCGTAACGCAGTTGAAAGGAAGCATGAGCCGGGAACACGTGCCCAATCGCGAGGCCTACGAGCGAGCCAACTACGTCAAGACGCTCGTCTCTTATACGTCCAAGCTGCCGTAGGCGAGTCGGCGAATGGGTTCCCGTCTTGAATTCGACGCCTGCGCGGGGATAGATTACGAAGTGTCGCGGTCCAACTGTGCGACCCTCGGGCTGAACATTCCATTGCAACGTCATTATGGCCGCGCCAGAAACTTTTACACGTTTCGAGCGCCGGCGCAGCCGGTCGGTTTGCGACTCGCGTTCAACCGTCTCGTTTAGCTTGTGTGTTCTTTGTAGTACTCGGCCGAGCCAGTGAAACCGGAGATCACGTCTTCGTTGGTCTTGCCGGCGGCGAATTGCTTCAGCCAGTACGCCAGACCGCCGGCGTCGGCGGCGCGGCCCAGGTAGTGAAAATAGTCGTCGTTGATGAGCTGCGTGTTGTTCTCCTGGCTCTCCGCGATGCGACGGGCGACTTTGCTCAGCGTCTGACCGCCGGATAATTGGCCATTCCAATAACTCTCGTCCGCCGAGCTGGCCGCGCGGCCCAGCAGCAGCTGGTAGACGGAGTCGACCCAGCCGGGGTTCGTCCCACCGGCGTTCTCGAAGAACTCTTGGGAAGAAACCAGATCGGCCTCCAGTTGTTGATCGGTCAGTCCGCCGTGCATCAGCGACGTCCAATGCACGACGGCCGCATCGTCGGCCGCCCTCCGCAGCAGCTTCAGGTAATCGGGCTTGATCACGAAATTGGCGTAATACTCGTCGCTATGCGCAATCGACTCCGCCACGCTGCTGATCGCCGCGCCCTGGTCTAGCCGCTTACTCCAATACGTCAGGCCGGTGGCATCCGGCGCTCGGCCCAGCACGTCTTCGTAGACGGCGGTTACGTACTGCTCATGCGGCGTACCGACAGACGCAACCATCACGCTGCCTGAGAGCACGGTCGGAACGCCGTCGTCGCTGATCGTCGTCTTGGTGATGAAGCTTCCGCTCTGCGCGTACGTATGCGAACCGGCGACCGTATAGGTTCCATGCAACTCGGTCACCGTTCCAGCCGAACTCCGGCCGTCGCCCCAATCGATTGTCGCGGAGAACTCCACCGCCTTTTCGTTGCCGACTCCGTGCGTGAATGTGGCTACGACCGCATCGGCGAGCGGCGCATTCTGCGTGGCGGTCAACGTGGCGCCGTCCCCTGTCACGCTCGCCTCGGCAACGACGGCCTTGCTCGCAACGGTGGCGCTCGCGCCGCCCAGATTGTTGATTTGCACCGAGATCGAATGCGTCCCGCCCTCGGCGTAGACATGGGAGCCGGAAACTTCGAAGCCGCCGCCGTTGGCCGCAGCAGCAATGTCGCCCGAGCTCGTCGTGCCGTCGCCCCATTCGATCGTGGCGATAAAATCGCCCGGCTCCGCCACAGGATTCGCATCTGCGAAAGAAGCGACGACGCCGTTGGCGGCGGCGGCCTCCGTAGCATGCAGCGTGAAACCAACCGGCGAGTCGATGGTATCGTGGGACGAAGTGAGCAGATCGAGACTTGTCGGCTGCAGTCTTTCGCGAAAATCAGGACCGAGGCCGCCGACGGCGGCGAAGTCGCCGCTGGAACTGGCGAATGTGATCGCTTGGAAATCTTCGTTATCTTGCGGCACGAAGTTTCCGGTCAGCGTCGCGCCCAGCGAGCCATCCAGCGAGGCCGAGTTCTGCACGGTCAGTGTGCCGAATTGCTTGCTGGCCGGCGCACCGGCAACCTGGAGAGTCAGCGCGCCGCTAGGGGTTTGAGTAAAATTGCCGCCCACGGCAAGCACGCCTCCAGCATCGACCGTCAACGCGCCGCTGTTGATGAAATCGCCGGCGAACTTCCGCGCGAGGCCGCCTGCAATTTCCAGAGAGCCGCCATTCGTAACCTGACCGTTCGCAGGAAAGAATTCGCCCCCGGTCCAGTTAAACATGCCCGCAGGAAAATCGAGCGTCAGGCCGGCGGGCCCCGCCACGACTCCGCCGCTGGCCAGTTGCACAGTTCCGGCGCCGCTTGCGGCGAGCGTGCCGGAATAATGGACCAGATTTCCGCCGGTAAGATCGACGATTGCGCCGGCGGGCACGTTGAGCGTTACGCCGCCCGCGTACGTACCGCCGATAAGGTTCACGGAGTCTCCCGAACCGATATCGAACGTCGTTCCGCCGCTGAACGTTCCGGTACTATCCAAGTTAATCATCACCGCGAACGGCAATTGAGGAACGCTGATCGTCGCCCCGCTGCCGGAAGCCGGCATGGTCAGCGTCTGGGCTCCGAGAACGACGGCGCCATCCTGGCCCACCGTTACGCTGGCTTTGGGTCCAATGAAACTGGTCAGTGCCGGAAGTTCCACCGCGCTGCCGCTACCTTCGGCCGTGAGGTTGAT
>DASZUP010000606.1:0-2459 GCA_035547635.1 Pirellulales bacterium | reverse complement strand
CGCGGTGCGGCGCGCTCGCGTCGGCAGCCGGATGGTCTTTCAGCATGGGGGCTCAACGAATTGATAGGAATTGCGGACTAGCGGGTCCGTTAATTGACTATACGGACTCGTCCGCCGGGGGGCAATAGCGGTTTTTTTTGGGGCCTTAGGGGGAAGTCGGCCGGTTCTGGCTCACTAAGAAAATGGGCGATTGCGAAGGCTGTCGCTATGACGGTCGTGGTCCTAGACTGCTCGGTTTGCGCTGCTGTCGCCCCTGCCGGGGCTAATCATAATTTCGCCGCGAACGACCTCCCGGGGCTCGCGCCCCTGGCTACATCATGACGTCCCCGGGGGACTGACTTCGCTGCGCCGCAGGTCTTGCTATACTCCCTCTGCATGCCTGACGTAGACCATGAATTCTTTGCTCGAGACACGCTGGCGGTCGCCCACGATCTGATCGGCGTCATCGTCAAGGTCGGCAAGTGCGAAGGCCGGATCGTCGAGACCGAGGCTTACACGACCGACGCCGCCTCGCACTCGGTCATGCGCCGCCATAAGGCCGCGATGATGCGCGAGACGTTCGCCCACATCTACGTCTACCGCATCTACGGCATGCACTTCTGCCTGAACTTCACCACTGAGCGTGAAGGGACCGGCGCGGTCCTGATCCGGGCGGTCGAGCCGCTCAAGGGGCTGGAGTTGATGGCCGAGCGCCGCGGCGTGACCGATCCCAAGCAGCTTGCCAGCGGCCCCGGCAAGCTCTGCCAGGCGCTGGGCATCGGCATCGAACTCAACGGCCGGCCGATCGGCCGCGAGATCAAGCTGCGCGCCGGCCAGCACGCGCCGATCGTGGCCCGCAGCACGAGGATCGGCATCACTCGAGCCACGGAGCTCGAGTGGCGGTTTTACGAGCAAGGAAATGAGTACGTCAGCCGGAGAGCCAAGCCGGAGGTCGGAATTCGGAGGTCGGAAGTCGGAAAAAAGTGAGGGTCCATCGCAGCGCCTGCGTATGACTCACGAGCTCCCCTGCGCGGCTCCGCCAGCAGGATTGGGCGAAATCAAGGTTCGGAATTCTCGCACCAGCGCGTTGTCGTCGCTGGCAAGCCGGCCTTGCAACAACTCCGCGGCCTGCGCAATGGGAAAGCCGGCCAGCGTCTGGCTGGCGTCGAACGCTCGATATTGGTCACCATCGAGTTGGTAGACTTGAATCTGCTCGCGTCGCCAGCGCCAAACTTCAGGCACTCCGATTGCCGCATACACAGGCAAACGATCGAGCGACGACGAGCTGACGTCAACTTCGACCGCCAGGTCGGGCGGCGGATCGACCGCGAGATCGAGCTCGTCGCGATCGCGGACCTGCGGCTCGCGCTGGATGTAGTAACAGTTGTCGGGTTCCAGGCCGGTCCCCAGATCATGGCGCTGAAATGTCGTCGCGCGGCAGCATTGAATTCCAAGCCCTTTCGCTTCCGTCCAAGCCTCAATCAAGCGTCCCAAGATGCTTGCCACGCGCTCGTTGCGCTTTGAGGGCGGCATCATTTCCAGGATCCCCCGGACATACGTCATGCGAATGTTTCGGTTCTCGTCCTCGTTGCGCAACGCTTGATAGACGTCCCCTGCCAGACTACGCCAGAGTCAACACGCTCTCCGAGTTCCGAGTTCCGAGTTCCGGCCTCCGAATTCCGATCTCCGACCTGGCTAGATCCGCTTGAACTGCCGGTCCAACTCTTCGCGGGTGAAGACCAACGCAGTCGGCCGGCCGTGCGGACAGTGGTGCGTGTCCTGGGCCAGGTGCCGCTGCTCGAGCAAGGCGTCGATTTCTTCCGGCGTGAGCCGGTCGCCGGCCTTGATGGCCGCTTTGCAAGACATCATGTGCAGCAGTTCGTCGAGCAGGTCGCGACGTTCCGGCGCACGGCCGCCGGCCAACAGGATCTCGATCAGCGATCGCAGCAGCTCCGCTGGATTACTGAAAGACATCATGGCGGGATAGCTGGAAATCAGCACCGTGTCGCCGCCGAACGGTTCGACTTTCAGTCCCAGTTGGGCCAACAGCTCTTGATGCTCCAGCACGGCGGCTGCTTCCGGGCCGCTCAGGTCGACCGGCTCGGGCACCAGCAGCGTTTGCGATTCCACCGCGCCGGCCAGCGTCTTGGCGCGGAAGTGCTCGTACAGAATCCGCTCGTGCAGCGCGTGCTGGTCGATGACCATCACGCCTTCGTCGCTTTCGGCGATCAGGTAGCGGTTATGGACCTGCAGCGCCGGCGCGTTGGCAGCGACGCGGCGAGCTTCTATCGGCGCCGGCGGAGGTCCGTTTGCAACCGGCGGCTGGAACGCTTCGCTCGTCGCGGACGCTGAGGCGGTGAATGCCGCCGGGGAACGCATCAACACGGGGGAGAGCTCCAGCGGCCCGCTCGGCGCCGCTTGCGAGAGTCCCAATTCGGTTTGATGCGCTGCGGACGGGGCCGCGTCGAGCGCCGCGGGCT
>DASZUP010000605.1:0-9303 GCA_035547635.1 Pirellulales bacterium | reverse complement strand
GAGCGAAGCAGGCGCGGCAGCGGTATACCGAGGCATCGGCCGACGCGGTCCTTCTAAGAATTGCGACCTGCTGGCGTTGACGACGGAATTCTCACGAATTCCGCTACAGGAGAATTCCTACTCGCTCTGGTCGGACTTTTCGGGGCCCTGCTCGGGCGGCGGAGAAGGCGCGTCTTCTTCCGCCGGCGCGTCAAAGGGTTCGTACAGCCGGGCCAGTTCCACGAGCAAGTCCTCCAGCCCGGAATAATAGTCCTCCTCAGCCAGTTGCGCCTTCTGCTCGCGCAACTGGGCAAGCTGCCGTTCGATTGCATCTCGCCGCGTTCGAGCCTCTGGCGGCAGACGCTGCTCGCGGTCGCTGGGGACAAGCTGCAATTGGCCGGCGAGCAAGCCGTCGGGCGCGGCGCCGTCCTTGGCAGTCTTTACGGCGCGGACGCCTTTGAACCAGTCGGCGGGCGTGCCGAGCGCGTCGCCGTTGTCGTCGAGCAAGGCGTGTTCGGTCGCCAGCCGGGTTTCCGAGACGTAGAACTCCTGCGCACCGGCGGAAGCCAACAAGTACGCTTCCAGCAACGAGGTCTGTTCGTCCTTGTCCAAATCGGCCTTGGGGTCCGCCATGGCCCGCGAGAGATAATCACCGAAGCGGGCGAAATTGTGCTCAACGCCGCTCTTGGTCGCCGTTACGATCACGCGGTTCGACCCCGACAAGGCATTGATGAACGGTCCGCTGGCCGATGCGCAGTTGATGATCGCCAGCGGCCGCTCAAGCGGCTTCAGCCATTCGGCCAGCTCGCCGGCGGAAACGTCCGGGCCGCGGAGGTTGAACCGCGCCGTCTTGCCGTCGAACGTGCCGTGGCCAATCAACACCAGCCAAAATGCTGCGGAGGATCCTTTCGGCTCTTCGCCTAGACTGTCCGCAAGCGCTTCCCGGTCCTGCTCGGCAGCCTCGTCTAACCCGATCAAGGCGAAACGCGCTTTGCCGCGCTCGGCGGCCTCGCGCCAACGCTCGGCCCATTGGCGGAACTGCTTTCCGTACTCTTCCGCGCCCGGAGCGCCGACCACAACCAGCACGCTGGGCGCGCTCACAGCTGCAGCGGACTCCTCGATCCCGGCGCCGAACAACAACGATGCATAGACCAACAACGACGGCATGCAGTGATTCCTAAGGAAGCCCTTTCCAACGCCGCAGCCCCCATTCGCCCGCCAGGCAACCGATGGCGAACAGAAATACCTTCCATTGATGCCACAAGGGATACGTCCATGGTTCGACGACCGGCAGCTTGCGATTCGGCAACTGGGCGACAAAATCGTCGAGCTCGTCGAGCGCCACCAGTTCGCCGCCGGTTTCTGAGGCAATCCGTTCGAGCAGCGCGCGGTTAGGCTGCAAAGTGCGCAGTTCATCGGGCGCCGGCTCGCTTGCCCAGCCGATTTCGCGACGGCCGATTTCGCTGGCATCCTCTGCCTTGGCCACAATGCTGGCCCGATACGCGCCCGCGGCGCGCGAGGCAAAGTTCGTGCGGTATTCGCCGGCCGTGCGCTCGCTCGGCTCGGCGGCCAGTTCGATCTCGCGATCGTCGGGCGTTTTGACCGTGATCGAGACCGCAGCGTTGTCCAACGGCTCGAACGATTCGTCGCGCACTCCGACGGCGATCTCCAGCGGCTGATTCGGATCGTCAGGATCGCGCCGCGGCTCCGCTTCCACGCGCTTCGGCACGTCGGCCACCAGCCAGCGCACCAGTTGCCGCCAGGCCTTTTCCAGGTCGCTCTCGCCGGCTTCCTTGCGCCGCAGGTTCCACCGCCAGCCGTCGCCGATCATCATCGCCGCCGTGCGGCCGCGGCCGAATTGCTGCACGACCAGCGCCGGCTGGTCCGGTCCATCGGAGGCTTCCACGCGAGCCAGCACCGCGGCGCCCGGTTTGATGGCCGAGGCGCCGCTGACGATTTTGAATAGCGGCATTTCCGCCAGCCGCCGCTGTTCGTCTTCTTCGGTCGTTCTCAATCGCACCCAAGGTTGCAGCCAGCCCTCGCGCGTGAGCTGCAGCTTCAAGCCTTCGGGCGACTGCGGCGCGGCGACGCGGTCGAGATAGACCGGCAGCAACTCGGCGACCGGCGTACGTTGATACCCTCCTTTGGCGAACGCGTTGAGCCCGCCCAGCATCAGAAATCCGCCGCCGCGCTGACTGACGAACTGCTGCAACAGCGACATCTGTTCTTGGGTAAAAAACTTCGCTTCGATGTCGTCCACAATCACCGCGTGATAGGCGAACAGCGTATCGGCCGATTTCGGGAAACCGTCTTTCAGTTCTTCCGGATCTTCGATTCCCAACCGCAACAGCACCGGTTCATCGTATTGTTCGGCGTCTTCATCAGCCTGGTTGCCAAAGCCCCGGTAGAGCGGGTTGGTGCTTTCGCCTTGGCGGCCGCGGAACGTGAACTTCGGTTCTTTCTTGGCGATTCGCACCAATCCGACCAGTTCGACTTCTTCATCTTCGACGAGCGCGCGGCGCAGGAACTTGAATTCCCAGTTCGGCCGGCCGCAGATGTACAGCACCCGGTACGGCCCGCCGCCCCGGTCGACCGTGGCCAAGCGACGGTTGTTCAGCAACGTCGCTTCCGCCGACTTTTCCGGCCGATCCGCGAGTTGCTCTTCGCCCGCCAACGCGGCCTGCACCGTGTAGAAGCTGACCCCTTGCCGTTCGGGGCGGAGCAGGAACCGTTCGGTCAACGTCTGGCCGTCGGCCGGGCCCTTCACCGGACGCCGCTCGATCAGCTTGCCGGCCTCGTCGGAAACGGTCAATACAAGCGAGCGGCCGGCCAGCCCCTGGCACTGGACTTCCGCAAGAATGGTGACTGGCGCCGCTTCGAAATTCGTCTGGCTGACGGAGACTCGCGACACGCTGACGTCGACCAGCTCTGCATCAGCGCCGAGCACCACTGGGTACACCGGAGGAAGCCGCCGCCAGTCGATCTTGTCGGTCAGATCGGTGGCGTTGCCGTCAGTGAACAGCAGCACGCCGGCGATCGGCCGGCCGCGAAACCGTTCGGCCAGCAATTCAAGCGAACCGGCCAGGGCCGACGCGTCGCCCTGGAAAGTGAGCGAGTCGTAGTCGGGCGTCGGCTGGAGCCGCACGTTGAAGGCGTAAGGACGGACGTCAAAGTCCTGGTCCAGGCGCGTTCGCCAGCTTGCCTGTTGAGACAATTGGCGTTTCAGCGTTGCGCCTCGAGTGCTCCGGCTGCCGCGGTCGTGAATCTCCAGGCTGCGGCTGTTGTCGGCCACCAGCAAGAATAAGTTGCTCTGCGGCCGAGGTCGCATGCCGCGGAACAACGGCTCGAGCAGGCACAGCGCCAGCGCGGCAATGGCCGCGGTTTTCAGTGCGGCGGCCAGAAAGCCGACCCAGCCCGATCGACTGCGCCAATACGACCAGACCAGCACGGCGAGCGCCACGGCGGCCAATATCGCGGCGTTGACAAGCCACTCCGGAGCGGCCAGCACCACCTGGCCCGGACTCAAGCCGCCCATCATTCGCCGCTCCCTAAACGTTCGTAGTAGCGGCGAGTCTGCTCCGAGTACCTCGGCGGCGCAGGATCGCGATCGAGCGGAATCAACGCGTCCTTGTTCGTTCGCCGCAACAGTTCTTCCGCCACGCGATCGCGCAATTCAACCAGCGGCTCGGAGACCTCGACTCGGATCAACTCCCAGTTCGGTTCGACCGAGTGGCGTTTCAGCTCGCGGCGGACGTCGCGGGCCCGCTGGCGGATTCTGGCCGCTTCGGCGCGCAACTCTGGATCGTCGACCATCTCCTCGACGTCACGGAGCCGATCGGACCAATCGCGAAAGTCTTCGCCGGCAATCGGAGCCCGCATCTGCTCGGCCGCCTGGCGGAAAGCGTCGAAGCCGCCGGGCCCGCCTGGTCCTCCCGTCTCACGGGCGCCGCCACGTTGATTGCCGGCCTGGCCTCGTTGCTGCGAGTCAGACTGAGGCTCGTTAGACGCGATTCCGCCGGACGGCCTTCCGGAACGTTCCGATTCGGAATCGCCTTGCTGGCCGCCTCCTTCGCCTTGCTGGGAACCCTCCGGATTCATCGGCTTTGAACCCATCGGTTGCTGGCTCTCTCCCTCTCCGCCCCGGCCTTGCTGCGGGATCGGTCCTTGGGCGCCATCGTCTTTCATCGGCTCTTGCTCGCCGCCCGTTCGCTCGCTTTCCGCTGAAGGACGCTGGCCCGGCATGGGACGCTGCCGCCCTGCTTTTCCTGGCTCACCGCCTTGGCCTGGTGTCTCTCGCTCCTGTTGCTGGGCGTCTCCCTGAGCGCGTCGCCCGTTTGGGTTTTGTTCGCCCTTCTCGCTTTCATTGCGGCCGGCCTGCGAATTTCGTTCGCCCGGCCCCGCGCCGTTCTCATCTTCTGCCGACGGCTGTCCGCCGCGCGAGGTCTGCTCATGCTGCTCACCGTCCGGATTCATATTGCGGGCGATTTCGTCGTTCAAGTCGCGAGCAAGTCGCTCGAGCTCATCGCGGGCGCGACGCAAGGCCTCGGCATCGTCGCCGAGCACGCTTTCCGCGGCCCGCTCGACTCCTTCGCGCAACTCTCGGATGCCGCTGCGGGCCAGGCGCTCCTGCTCGCGGGCGTCGTCCTGCAGTCCGCGGCGCATGGAAAGCTCGGCGGCTTCCAGGGCCCGCGGGAGGTTTTGCTGCTGGACCTTGCGAGCCGCATCATAAAGTCGTTCAGACAACAGCGGCTCGCTCTGTTCGGCCTCTTCAATCGTTTCGCGCATCCGCTCGACGAGGTTCTCCAGCCGCTGTTTCTGCTCGGCCAACTGCTCCGGCAGCTTGTCCTCCTCGCTTTGGCCACGGAGCGATTTACCCTCCGGCGACGGCTCGTCGGGCGAAGCCAGCCGCTCGGAAAGTTGCTGTTCGCGCTCATCGAGCTGCCGCGCCTCGTCGCGCAGCTCTCGCATCTGCTCGTCGAACTGGCCGGCGATGCGCCGGCGGAACTCATTGCGCAAGGTCTGAAAATCCTGCTCGGCGCGAGTGCCGGCGGCCGCGGCTTGCGAAACCTGCTCCTGCTCGAGCGCCTCGGACGCTTTGCGCAATTGCTCGCGCGTCTGGTCCAACTGGTCGCGGGCTTCGGCCATGGAAGATTGATTCTCGGGCGACTCCATGCGGGCCTTCAGCTCGTCGGCGTCGCGGAGAATCTCCTGCTGCTCGTCGCGCAGCCGCTTCAACTGGCGGCGTATCTCCTCTCGCTCTTGTTCCGTCTTGGCCTCGTCGAGCGCCGATTGCAGTTCTTTGAGCCGCTCGTTGAGATCCTTTTGCCGCCGGGCCAGCTCGCTGAGGCGATTGAGCGTCTGCCGCGCCTCGCGGTCCTGTTGCTGTTGCTGCGATTGGGCGGTCCGCTGCGTTTCGTAGCGATTTTCGTCGTTCGATAGTTCCAACTGCTGCAGTTGCTGCTGCGACCGGTTGGCGGCGCCGCCGCTGGAACCGCCGCCGCGTTGCTGCTGGCTGCGAATGACGCGATGCTCGCGGGCCCGCAATTTGAGCAGCGCCTGATAGGCGGCCTGCTCCGCGGAAATCGCCGGCTGCAATGCTTCGAGCGCCGGGCCATCCTTGGCCTGTTCCAACTGCTCCAGGGCTTTCAACATGGCGACCGATACGGCCGCCGCGTGCCGCTTCGACTGGATATCCTGCAACTTTCCCGCCAGCGCGGTTGCCTGCTCCAGCGCCGAGCCTTGCGATTGATGGATCAACTTCGCGTCGTCGGCGAAGGCGGCCGAGGGCTTTTCGGCCGTTTCGCGGCGGATCAGCTTCCAGGTGGCGTTAATGATTTCCTTTTGCAATTCGGCGAGCTTTTCGGCCTGTTGCGCATTCTCGCCGGCTTGCTGCTGTTGTTGTTGCGACTCGCCGCCGGGCGGCTGCTCGCCCTGTCGGAAGAGCTCTTCAAAATGCCGCACCTCGGCAAAGTACATGTCGCTTTGCGTGCGCCGCACCTTGCCGTCGGGGCCAAAGTCCTCGGCCCAAAAATAGTACGACAACAGTTCATCGGGCTCGGCCTTCAACTCTTCAAAGCGAATCACGTGGGCCAGCTCGTGCCGCTGCCGCGCTGCGGCGTTTTCTCCCAGCACAATATCCTCCGGCTTGGCTCCGGCGAGCGCATACGTCAAGCCGGTCCGCTTCAGGCCGTAGTCGTCCCAGGCGGTCGCCTTGACGTCGCTCTCTTCCAGCGGCGAAACCTCGATGTCGCGGGCCGGAAAGGCCAGCTTCAGATCGGGCGGCCGATTGGGCAGCACGTTGATGACGATTTCCGACGGCGTCTGATTGCGTCGGCCGCGATCATCCGTCAACTGCACCTGATAGCGCCCCGACTTCTCGCAGCGGATGGTCGTCTGGTACAGCGGCGCGTCGCCTTCGGCGGCAGTTAACGAAACCGTCTCGCCTTCTTTCTCGGCGAGAGTCGCCGAGGCGACCGCTTTGTTCAGGTAGCAAAGTACGGTCAGCTCGGCCCCTTCGACGACCGAAATCGTCCGCACGTCTTGAATCAACCGCTCTTCCAACGCCGTGTATTCGGGATAGACGATCTTCGCATCGGCGCGTACCAGCTTGGGGTACTCGAACACTTCCACGTGGTACGTCTCGCTGCTGCGCGCGCCGAGTTCGACGCGGTACTCCAGCGGCGCATCGACCGTGGGAATTCGCCCGCCGAAGACCGGATCGGCCAGGCTCTTGGCCAGCGTCACGCGGCTCGACTCGCCGCCCGGCGGTTGATAAATGAGCGAAGCTTCGGCCGGTTGCGGACCTTGAAAGCGAGCCAGGACGAGCAGGCTCGTGCCGCGTTCGATTTCCGTGTTGCCCGGCTCGACGGTGAAGGAGATCGCCTCTGAGGCGATCACGTTCTTCTCGCCCGGACTACGCGCGACGGCTGATTCGCGGGCGCGTTCTCGCAGCGCCAGGCCGGCCAGCACCGCGCAAAGCAGACAAAACGCGGCGAAGTTCGCCAACCGGGCCCCATTCAGACGGCGAGTTGAAATTGCTTGCTGCCAGACGTGCCGGTCGCCATGGCCAATCGCCTGCCGGATGACGCGCTCCTGTAGAAAGCCATAGCGGCCGTCCGGCAGCTCGGGCCGCTGCTCGACGGCGGTCAGCAAACACGATTTCAACGCGGGGAATTCCGCTTCGACTTGCTCGGCCACCCAATGGAGGTCGCGGCCGGCCGCCAGCGAACGCCACGCGGCAACCGTGGCGGCGGCAAATGCCGCAACGCCGACCAGAATCATGGATTGCTTCAGCGGCAGGCCTGTCCTTTCCCCCAGCGCCAGTAGACCCAGGCCCAGAGCGGCCGCCAGCAGCCAGGCGACGGCAAGGTTGCGCCACAAGCAGAGCCGTCGAAAGCGATTCGCCACGGGAGCGAGCTGCCGCGAGAGTCGTAAGTCGATCATGCGAAAGCCTCGGTCGTTTGCCTGATGCGGCGCGCCGTCCAGCCGGCCAGCCAGGTTTCGAAAATAATCGCCGCCAACGCCGCCACAATCAGCCACCGCCAGACCTTCTGGCGGCTTTCCAGTTCCAAGTCGCGCTGCTGGCGAAGCTGCTCGGCCTGTTCTGCGCGAGTCAGCCGGTTCGCCAGTCGAACGCCCAACTGTTCCAACTGGGCGGCTTCCAAAGGCGCCGTGTTGCTTTCCGCGGCGGCCAGATTGGCCGCGAAGCGATATTCTTCATCGCCAATCTGCAGGCGATACAGCCCCGGCAAGTCCGTCTCTTCAAATCGCACAGCGTCGGATGCGAGTTTCACTTGCTGCCCGTTCGGCTTCAGCACGGCGGCCTGCTGCTCCGCCGACCGCTCAGGAAGCGGCAGCGACTCGCCGACCGTCAAGTTGGCAGTTTCCCCCTGTCCGCCGCAGGCCAGATCGACGATGCCCTGGATCAACGGAACGAACTTCGTCGACAGGGCAAGCTGACTGTCAGCAGGCTGCCATCCACTGGCAAAAAGTATGGCCCGGCCAGATCCGAGCGCCTGCTCGATGAGGGCCGGGCGCCGGTTATCGAAGCGGGCCAGCACTTTCGCCGATGCATCCGATGCGAGCGTCATCGGCCGATGCTTCCAGAAGTGAATCTTGGTGAAATCGCTGTAGCGAGGGCTGGCAAACGGCACGAACAGCGGATGCGTGAAATCGATCTCGCCCAACAAGGCGTACCCGCTCGTTTCCGAAGTCGCTGCATCCTCGAACGTCAGGCCGGCGAAGATCGGCGCCAGCGACTCGCCCAGCTCTCGATCCTTGAGCACGGCCAGCAGCATGCCGCCGGAGCGCACATATTCAGCGATCTGCTCTGCGGCCTGCGGCGTCAGCCTCTCGGTTGCAACGACCAGTTTCGGCCGCTGTTCGCCCGAGAGCTCCAGTGGCTTGCCGGCGCCGACCGCGCGGAGCTCGATCTTTCGCAGCGGCGCGTCCGCCAAGGCAAGCTGCAAGTAATAACGCAGCCCTTGGGGATCGTCGGCGCTCTCACCGCCGAGATACACGGCTTGAACTTCTTCGATGCGCGGCGCGACTGCGTAATGCACATTGTCGAACTCGGCGTCGTCGCCGTGCAGCACGATCCGATCCGCGGCTTCCGCCCCTTTCGGCCGGGGCAAACGAATCACGCGGCTCTGGCCGGCCGGCACGTAGATCGGCAGCGCATCGCCCGCCGCGGCGCCCTGCTCCGCGAGGGCCCATTCAACGGAGAATTCTTCTCCGGTGGAGTTGGCGGCATTGGCCACGCGCACCCGAGGCTGAGCCTCCGCGCGGCCTGCTTCGTCCGCCAGCAAGCGCAGCGTCGCGTTCGTCGCCTGGCTCGGCGCTACCAGATGGACGACCGCGGGGATGCGTTCGGGCCAGGAATAAGACTGCAGTGCGTCGGTACGTGCGCCTTGCTGCAGATCGCTGATCAGGACCAACTGCGGTTCGGCGGACGCCGCATCGTCATCGCGAGGCGCGTTTAACTCGTTGGCCACGGCCGTCAACGCCGAGCCTAGGTCGGTCGCTTGCCAGCCCGGCCCGATCTCGCTCAGGCGGCGCCGGATCAGGTCCCGCTGCGCTGCGGACGTTCCGCCGGATGAGGCGGCGAAGTCAACCGCCGTCTGCACGCCATCGCCGAACGTGAACAACGCCGCGTCGTCGGTCGGGCCCAGATCGTCGAGCACGTCCTCCGCTTTCGCGACCGCCTGGCGCCATAGATCGCCGCGCCGCATGCTGGCGCTGACGTCGAGGAGGATGGCAATCCGCCGCCGAGGCAGTTCCGACAGCGGCAGCAATGCCGACGCTCGGAAGAACGGCCGGGCAAAG
>DASZUP010000604.1:0-10839 GCA_035547635.1 Pirellulales bacterium | reverse complement strand
CATCGCCGCCCAGGCGAGCGGCGTCAGACCTTTTTGAATGCAACTGCGCATCGACGTCCCGTTTCCCAGATGTAAATCAGCAATCCGACGAACAGCAACGTGATGAATACCAATGCCGTGCCGGCCAGCAGCGCGCCAGAGGAAATCAGTTCGTGATACTGCGCGTAGCGGCGAGGAATGGACATCGCGCCGCCGAGGTAAAACATCAGCACAAATCCGTAGCCGCCGACGCAGATCAGCGCGGTACACAATCGCGAGCGCCGCAAGTTTTCCGGCAACTCTGACAGCTTGCCGCACAGATGGAAAACCCCTCCCAGGATCATCAGCACCACCCCGACCAGGAAATAGGTGTGGAAGTGAGCCGGGACCCACAGCGTATTGTGGAACTTGACGTTGACGGCGATGGTCGAGTCGATCAGCGCTCCAATCCCTCCGACGGCCCATCCAGCCACGCCGCAATACATCAGCAGCGAAGCCATCGACCACTTCATGCGGGCCCGCCATACCAAAGCCAGCGTGCCGTACATGCTCACCACGGCAGAGGGGATCGCCAGTCCATAGGAGCTGATTTGCCCGATCAAGTGCAGCACGCGTATCTGCGCAAAATCCATATACAGATGGTGGAAATAAGCGACGACGATTAACAACAGCACGATGTTCCAGGCCACCGCAACCCAGCGGTTATTCTTCCAAGGACGGTCCGCGTACTCGGGCAGCAGCTCGTACAGCAAGCCGACGCCCAGGTACAGCGTGACGTTGACGACGATGTGCCCGAACAGAAAGACCAGGTTCTTCATCACCAGCGCATCGCTGACCTCGGTGATTCCCGCCAATTCCAGGGCATAGAGGGCCAGCATGACGACGGCCGAAATCAAGCCGGTCAGATTGGCGATCAGACTGACCGTCACGATCAGGATGAAAGGCGGAACCTCCGGGCCCGACCGGCCCGTGATGTAATGCCACGACAATGCCGCCGGCAGCGAATAACGGCGGGCGATGCCCCACAGCGCGTCGAGGCTCCAGATGGTCCAGGACACGCCCAGCACAGCAATCGCCGACAAGAACGCGTACGTCACCCACTGCTGCCATACGCCCTTGGGCGTGATCGACAGAGGGTAAAGAAAATACCAGCCGGCCCCATACTTGCCGATCAATGTGACGGCGATCAGCATGGCAACCCCCAGCAGCGTGCCTAAGAACGCGACCCAGTTGGCCCACATGTGCAGACGGACGTATTTCCGCAAGACCGCACACACGCCGGCCATGGCGGCCACAAACCACAGTCCGACCATGCCCAACCCGTGCAACGTGAGAATGCTGTAGAACCGCTCAGCAGAGAGTATCGGCAGCAGGTTGCTCTGCGCCCCGCGGAGCGTCATGCCGAGCAGCACCAGGATGGGGATCAGCGCCAACATCACGACGACCCATAACAGAGTCAGCCGATTGGCAGAGCGGGTTTCCGCCGCGGACATTTCGACCGCGACCGGTGCTTCATGGGTGGGGGGGGCGTCCATCTTGCGTCTCCGTATCGGTGGGGATGTTTTCTTAATTGGTTGCGACGGAGGCGTCGGCGGTTGAATTGTCGACGACTTCCAGTTGCGTTTTCATGGTGTGATGTCCGATGCCGCAAAACTCGAAGCACAGCACCGGATAGACGCCGCTTTCTGTAAAGCGGTGCCGCAGGCGGTTGACGTAACCCGTCATCGCTTGCGTTTGCGTCAGCACTTTGCCGTCGCGGTTGTAAATGCAAAAACCGTGCGTCACGTCGGCGGCTGAGATGCGAAACTCGACCAGCTCGCCGGTGCGAATCGGCTCATTGACCTTCAAGAAGACTTCATCGTCGAGCGCATCCTCTCGCGAGATCGGCTGGTCCGACATCTTGAACGCGAACTGTTTGCCGGAGACATAAATCACGCGGTCCGGCGCAACTCCTTCGTTCGGATAAGGCGTGAGCGGAAGCGTGAGGAACAGCAGCAGCACGGCGGCCGTGCCCAGGCAGAACAGAAAAATGACTCGGTTCCGCTTGTACGCCTTCAGCGGCAATTCGCCGGGCGAGCGGCCGCTGCGCGCCACAAAGACAAAGATCGCGACGGTGATCGTCGACCAGATCAGAAAGATTGTAATCGCGAGGTTTTGCATAAGTCATGTTTCCTGTTGGTTAAGCATCTTCTTACCCGCGGGTCTTGGGAAATCAATCTTCCGCGATGAGCTGCTCGATCGCCTTAAGCAGTCGTGGCTTCAAGGTTGTTTGCCAGCTGTCAAGCGGCGCGGGGGAACCGCCCGCGAATAGGGCATCTTCTTCAGGCACGTCCCTCGGCACGGACTCGAACGCGCCGCGCAGGCGGCCGTGCTTGTCGACCAGGGCCAGAGTGGTGGAGTGAATGAACAAATCGTCGGGCGATTGCCGCTCTTGTTCCTTGTCCAGCACCACTAGTTTCAGGTTTTTGACCGTCAGGTCGACGATGGCCGGTTTCGAACCGTGCAAGAAATTCCAGCGCCGCGAGTCGGCCCGGCATTCCTCCGCATAGCGGCGCAGCACGTCGGGCGTGTCGTACTCGGCGTCGGCCGTGATCGATACGAACCTGACGGGCCACTCGTCGGGAAGGGAAGCCTGCAGGTCGGCCATCCGCCCGGTCATCGTCGCGCAGGGACCGGGACACCGTGTGAAAATGACGTCCGCCACCCAGACCTGGCCCAACAAATCCGCTCGGCGGACGGTCTGCCCCAGATGATTGGTCATGGAAAAATCGTCAAGTTGGCAAATGACCGGCAACTCGTCGGGATCGCGCATGGGCAGCGAGGCCAACGATTCGGAGGCGTCCGACGCCGCCGGCGCCCAAACGCCCGTTTTGACCAACAGGTAGGGAACGGCAAGCAACAGCACGACTGCCATCATCGCCAATGGCAGTTTGTCGGGAATCTTCATTCAAAGCTCCTCTGGGGCGCGTCGCCAACGACGTACGACGCCTGCCACTGGTCGAAGGCGCCGGGAGCGACAATGGTTCCGTCGGCCGCGCGTTGCGGCCGATTGTCCATGACGGTCAGCCAGCCGATCATGGTGGCGTGGCCGTTGCCGCACAACTGCGCGCAAGTGATCACGTACTTGCCTTCGCGCGTTGGCATAAAGTGGATGGGAATGCTCATGCCGGGAATGGCGTCCTGGCAGATGCGCAAGGGCAGCACTTTGAAGCTGTGAATGACGTCTTTGCTCGTGAGGTGAATAATCACCGGCTTGAACCGGGGACGGCCGCGTGAATCGACGTCTTGCTCGCCGTCGCCGTCCGCGTCGACCGGTTCCAGCGGCACGCGAATGTCTTTCAGCGGCGGCACGACGTCGTCTTTGCCCGCCTGGTCGCCGGGAACGTATCCCAGCGGATTGCCGGCGCTGATCAAAGCCTGGTTTTGCGCCCCAAACTTGCCGTCCTTGCCGGCGTAACGCGCGTTCCAGGTGAACTGCTGCGCGGTCACGCGCACCACCGTGGCCTGTGTCTCGTCCGGATAATCGGCCAGGTTTTTGTTCCAGAGCGGAATGGCCACGCCGAACAGCGTGACCGCTTCTTCGAGGATCACGACGCCGATGACCAGCACGAAAACAATGTTCTTCACGCCGGCAGGATTCGCTCGCGGGTGGCGTTTGGCTCGGAACCGCAGGAGCGCGACGGCCAGATAGCCGATCCAGCCGAGAAACAGCAGCAGCATAGCGAAGTGAACCCCTTTCAACAGCCGGTCGACGTCTTCGCCGTGCCGCGAAGCGAGCTCCGGCAGGTTCAGCCAGTCAAAGTGCCAGGCCAGGGGCATATTCGCGGACAGGTTTCGAAGCCAATCCATCATGAAGTTATTCCTTCCGGCGCGCCGGGCAGCGCCGGCGGGTGATTGCCCGCGCGGCGAATCAAGGAGATTAGCGAACTGAGGAACGCCCCGAGCACCGCCAGCAGCACGGACAGTAGCGTGAGAATGGCGGCGTTGAGGCCCTGCGCCACGGCGTCGTCGCTGCGCCCGGAGCAGGCCGCGCAGGCGAACGCCGACTGCGAGGCCGCGAGCACAAGGCTCATGGCCATCCCAGGAACGATGTTTTTAGCGATCTTTAACATGGGAATCAGCTCGGCGAATGGGCGGCCCGCTGGCGGCCGGCGCCTTGAACCAATCGTGGCGGCACCTTCAATCATCGCGGCAGCACATCAGCGTCGCCCGGCCGAAAAGGGCCGCGCACCGACGATCTTTCTGTCACACCAGACCGATGTCTTTGGTCTTCCGCAAAAAGAACCAGACGTAAACCAACAGCACAAACCCAATCAGACTCGAGGCGAAGCCGATCCACAAATCAGCCCGACTCCCCGCCAATTGCCAGTAACGAAAATTCTCATAACCGGCGAACCCGAGCAGCAGCAGTTCGGACGCGGCGATAAACAACAAGTGGAATGCTTTCAACGACATCACGTTACCTCAGATAATGGCCCGTGCCTGGCAAGCTAAAGATCGAGTAGATGGTGAGGGCAAACATGGTGGCGGCAAACGCGCCGGTAAAAAGCAGTAGTCGGTAAACGTCTCGCTGGCCCTGCCACAAGTGCATGAAAATAGTCGCCACGCAGGCGGCCTTGACCGCCGCGATCACGAGCGCCACGGCCACCGTCTGCCACAGCGCCTCGAAGTGGACGTAGTACATCGCCACGGTTAACGCAGTGCCGCAAATCAAGGTTGCGTACACCGCCAGGTAGCGCTTTTGTTCATTCTGGATTTGTTGCACGCCTGCGTGCGGCGCAGCGGGGATGGAGAGCGCCGGGGGCAGTGCTATTGGGGACGGCGAGATCGGGGATGGCGATATTTCAGACATTGTTCGTTTTCGCTAGCCTGACTAGAGCAGATAAATGACGGGAAACAGGAAGATCCACACCAGATCGACGAAGTGCCAGAACAGTCCGGCGACTTCAACGCTGTTGGTATAGCGTTCCGGGTCATCTCGCCACATGCGGGCGCCCGGCCAGAGGATGAAGGCAAACATCAACGCCCCGCCCAGCACGTGCAGCGCGTGCAGCCCGGTCAGCGTAAAGTAAGTGGCAAAAAACGTTCCGTGCCGGGGCACGAACGCCGACATGCGGGCGATGCGCGAGAGATCAATCCGCACGCTTGCATGCTCTGCGTCCGCGCCGTGCGAGACTGCGGGGTCCGACGGCCGTTCCGCCTTGCGGAGCTCCGCCTGCTGTCGCGCCGACAGCCGATAGTGAAACGCATCCGGGTGGAGCTCGACCGCCGACTCGCCCTCCTCTTGCAACGACGCCAGGGTTTGAAACGGGCCAATCCCCTCGATGTGCCCTATGACCGAGGCGACCGGTTGATCGGGGTCGGCGAAGTGGCCGGCCAGTTGCGGATATTCTTGGGACGAGACCGGTTCTTTCAGCCAGATCTCGTAGTGGTTGAACTTATCGAAATACTCCCAACCCTTGATTCCCAGGAACGCCGCCGCGCAGAAGAGCGTGACGAATTGAAACCGGCGATAGCGCTGGAGATCGCCCATTTTCAGCGACGTCCAGGACATGGCGACCGTCAAGGACGAAGTGATCAGCACCAACGTATTGAACGCGCCGATCGGGACGTTGAGCAGGCCGTGCGGCCATTCCCCCTCCCAAGCGCCGATGCGCAGGAACACGTAGGCGGAAAATAGCGCGCCGAACAACATTGCCTCGGAGGCCAGGAACAGCCACATGCCCGCCTTGGCGTTGTAGAGGCCGGTGTCTTCGCGAATTTCGGTCGTGTAGGGAATCTTCATAAGATCGACGCCTGGTTGGCGGGCATTTCAGTTGTCACGGCGGCGCCAAGTGGCTGGTTTTGCGCTTCGAAATCGACGAACTCGCCGGCCGTCGCACTCGATTCCGGCGCTCGACCGGCTGGTTCATTGGCATGGAGGCTGTAGGCGTACGGCTCGCGGTAGACGAACATCTCCTGCGTAAAGTTTCCATGAGGGGGCGGCGTCGGCGTCTGCCACTCGAGGGTCGTGGCCTGCCAGGGATTGTCGTTTTCGACTGGCCGGCCGGCGAACGCGCTATAGAAGAAGTTGTAAATGAACGGCAGTTGAAAGGCCGCCAGCGCCAGCGCCGACCAGGCAATCACCCCGTTCAACTGCACGACGGCGTCGCTCAGCGAGCCGATCACGCCTTCGTTGGAAGGGTGCGCCGCCGAGTAGATGTATCCGCCGTCGGACATGCGACGTCCCATGCCGCCCAAACCCTGAAACAGCATCGGAAAGAAAATCAGATTCATGCAGACCAGCGATCCCCAGAAATGGAGATACCCCAGGCCGCGGTTCATGTGCCGCCCGGTCACTTTGGGAAACCAGTAGTAGATTCCGGCAAACACGGCGAAGATCGTTCCGGGGGCCACCACATAGTGAAAATGGCCAATGATGTAGTAGCTGTCGTGCAGCGCCACGTCGGCCATGGTGAACGCCAAGGGCAGACCCGTCAGACCGCCGATGCCGAACATCGGCAAGAACGCGATAGCGAACAGCATGGGGACAGTAAAGCGGATCGCCCCGCCCCACAGCGACAGCATCAGGCAGGTCATAATGATGACCGACGGGATGGAGATGATGGTGGTCGTCGTCTGGAAGAACATCGAGATGCCCGTCCCCATGCCCGTCACGTACATGTGGTGGGCCCAGACGACCATCGACAGAAAACCTATGGCCAGAGCCGAGCCGACCAGGGCGCGATATCCCCAAATGGGTTTGCGCGTGTTATTGGCGATCACCTCGGTGACAATTCCCATGGCGGGCAGAATCAGCACGTAGACTTCGGGGTGGCCCAGGAACCAGAACAGATGCTGCCACAGCAGCGGACTGCCGCCGCCGCTGAGTCCCGTGGCCGGCTGCCCGGACAGAATCAGGCCGTGCGGCATGTAGAAACTCGTGCCGGCCAGGCGGTCCATCAACTGCAAAATGGCGCCCGCCTCCATCGGCGGAAAGGCCAACAGCAACAGAAACGCGGTGACGAATTCCGACCAGACGAAAAACGGCAGCCGCATCCAGGTCAGGCCGGGAACGCGCAATTGCATCACCGTCACGATGATGTTGATGGAGCCGAGCAGCGACGAAGTGATGAGAAACACCATCGCCACGAGCCAGTAGGTTTGGCCATCGGTGGGAATGATGGTGGCCAAGGGCGGATAAGAAGTCCAGCCCGCCTGCGCTGCGCCGCCCGGGACGAAGAAGCTGACCAGCATGATAACGCCGCCGATCAGGTAGAGGAAATAGCTGAGCATGTTCAATTTCGGAAACGCCATGTCCGCCGCGCCCACTTGCAGCGGGACCAGGTAGTTGGCGAAGGCGCCGAACACCAGCGGCACGACCCCCAGGAAGATCATAATGGTGCCGTGCATGGCGCCGAACGAGTTGTACAAGTCGGCGGAGATTTTCCCCTCGCCGGCGGGCTCGCCCAGCAGGCCCTCTAACGCCCCGCCCACGATCGGGACCGGTTGGCCCGGATTGGCCAACTGCCACCGCATCAATAGCATCAGCATCAAGCCGATGAACAGAAACGCGAGCGACGTGAGGGCGTATTGAATCCCGATCACCTTGTGATCGGTGGAAAAAATGTATTTGCGGATCAAACCCGGCTCGTGCGACGACATCGTATTATGTTCCGTATCTGAGCATGGAATCGTGCGGCGGCGGCGCCCTAAGCCGCCGGAACCGTGAGCACGACGTCGGCCGTGGCTTGGCCGTCTTTGATTTCGACCTCTTCGATCTTCTCGCCCGCCTTGCGATGCTTGAACTTCACTTTGTACTTGCCGTCCGGGAGGCCCTTGATCTCAAAGCGGCCGTCTTCGCTGGTGACAGCATAAAATGGATGATTCAAGACGCTGACGTAGCTGAACATCCAGGGATGGACGTCGCATTTGAACCGCAAGAACTCTTCCGGTTTGTCGTACACGAACTCCAGCGGCTTGGCCTCGGCGGCCTGGCTTTTGTTCACTTCCTTATTGCCGGACGCCGCAGGCAGCGTATGGATGTTGTGCATCAACGGATCGAGGTTGGTTACGCGGATCGTCTGACCAACCTGGCAAGCGGCCACATACGGACGGTATTCGCAGCCGCGTTGGTCGATGATCAGCGGGCCGGCTCCGTCGGGAATGGGTTGCGGCGGAATATCCACAAGCGTGACCAGCACGTCGCCAAGCCCGCCGTCCTTGGTCACATATGTGCGAGTGAACCGCGGCATTTCTTCGCCATGGGCCTTGCAGGAAGCGGAACAGGCGGCATCGAGCGGCAATTGCTGCTCCTCGGGAGGCGTTCCTTCCAGCATCACGCGGCCGCCGATGGTCCCCTTGCCGACCAGCGTAGCCTTAATCACGGGCGGGGGAGCGGATTGGGAACTGCAGCCCGCCAGCAAGAGGCCGATGGCCGCCGCGAAGAGCAACAAGAACGTTGTCAGCGCCTGGTTGAGCCATCGCCCTGGAAAGCGCTTTTCTTCTCTATTTTTGGTCATTGGATCGAACCTTGTTGGTGAATCATCGATCTCGGCGTCGCGCGTTCCAGTCGATCGCCGCAACCTCAGACGTGTGGAAAGCAAACAATTACGCTTATTCTCTCATCTAGTGACGAAACGAAGCCCCGGCGAGCCATAGCAGCAACGCGGGAAGGTAGATCAAGGTCGCCCGCAACAGCGTGCGGGCCGTTTGGTCGTTTCTGCGGCACAAAAACGCCAAGGCGCAAAGCAACTGTCCCGCCCCCAGCACGAGCGCCCAAATCAAATACGCCGGGCCGGCGAAGCCGAACAGCGTCGGCAAGAAACTGAACGGCGCCAGGGTCGCCGCCCCCGCCACTGCCACAACGCCCGCGCGCCGCCCCGTCGGATCGGCGACGGGCAGCAACTTCAGTCCCGCGGCGGCGTATTGCCGTCGGTAAATCCAGGCGATGGCCATGACGTGCGGGAACTGCCAGAGAAAGACGATCAAAAACAGCGTTGCCGCGCTAAGGTTCAAGCGCCCGCCGACGGCGGTCCAACCCATCAAGATCGGCAAGGCGCCGGCCACGGCGCCCACGGGAGTGCTGGCAGGCGAACGTGCCTTGAGCGGGGTATAAAGGCCCACGTAAATCAGCCAGGTCAGCGCGCCCAGCGCCGCCGTCAGCAGATTGACCAACACGCCGAGGTACGCGACGCCGATCAGAGCGACCGCAGCGCCGGACAACGCCGCCTCCCGGGCGTGCAAGCGTGCGGCAGGCAACGGGCGACCGGCCGTGCGGTCCATTAAGGCGTCGGTGTGCCGCTCCAACCACTGGTTCCAAGCGCTGGCTCCCGCGGCCACGAGGAGGGCGCCGAATAAGGCATGGGCGAGCAACCACAGGTTGGGTGCGCCGGAGCTGGCCACGACTGCCGCCACCGCCACGGTGACCAGCTCCATGAGCACAATCTTCGGCTTGGTCAGTTGCACGTAATCGGCGCCGCGTTGCCAGGCCGGTAAACGCGGCGGAGCTTCCGATGCAGTCGAGACGCTCATTGCCATGACCTTTACCGCGACGGACGGCGTCGAAGGACCTCGATTGCACATGTCATGTGCCTTCCGCTCGCCATGCTTGCACCGCCGCTCTCGGAATCAGCGAGGTCGCGGCGGCATGGGCCGTGGCGAGCATGCCTGGCCCGCAAACGCGGAGCATCCAGGACGCTCGCCCCAAGTAAACGCAAATAACGGATAACCACATCCAGTTATCCATTGATTAGCAAGTGTAGCCAAGCTATTATGGATGTCAAGGTCCATTTATCTGTTTCTGATTCGTCACATGGCCGAATGAAGCAATGACGACCTCACCTCGCACCTGAGCCGCCCATGATTTCACAGACCGCCGAATACGCGCTGCGGGCTATCGTGTTCTTGGCCGACCAAAGCGACGCCCCGCAAACCACGCAACGAATTGCCGAGGTAACCCGCATACCCGTCGGCTATCTGTCCAAAGTGCTGCAGGGACTAAATCGTTCCGGGCTGGTGCGCGCGCAGCGCGGAATGCATGGCGGGTTTACGCTGGCCGTGCCATCTACCAAGTTGACGGTGCTCGACGTGGTACAGGCGGTTGATCCTTTGCAGCGCATCGAGCGCTGCCCTCTGGGAATCTCTGACCACAAATCACTTTGCCCGCTCCACCGCGGCTTGGATAACGCCGTGGCGATGGTAGAAGAGGCGCTGGCCGCCTCACCTATTGCCGGGCTGCTGGCTGAGCCCAATCACGGCAATGCGCCCAAACCGCTTTGTTCGCTGACGGATGAGTCTTGACCATCGTCCGTAGTCGCTGTCAACGTGCCAGTCATTCGCCTAAGCGGGGTGACGCTTTGACTGATCTTCATGCCAACTCGGGCGACAAGTCCGTCCGCGGCCCAATCGCTCCGCGACGGCCGGCATTTCGGCGGCAAGTGATGGGGAAAAGCCTTTGAAGAATCTCGCTCCAGCGCCCCACCCCCAGGACGATGCATTCGCCTCATAAATGGAATAATGGACAATACGCTCCATTTATCCATTGCTTGCGGCCGATCTGTTATAGACGTCAAAGTCAATTTGCCATTGTTCGACGAATCGTCGATCCGAGAAACTACGCCATCACGTCGTGCTGGAGCGGTTGATGATTTCGCGTCCCGCAACTCCGGAGAACCTGCCGACTTAGAGAAGGCGATTGAAAGTATCGCACCACCGTAAATCCGTGTAGCGCTACGCGAAGCTTGTCGATTATTCCAAATGAGGCAATCGGCGGGAATGAAGCGTCCTGCGCAACCGTCTTTTGACTACGCCGACAACTTCTGTCGCGGTTGCACCGCTGTGGCAGATGGGGCGTAAATGCCCTGCTGGCAGCATTTTCTT
>DASZUP010000603.1:0-18742 GCA_035547635.1 Pirellulales bacterium | reverse complement strand
GGCAACATGGCTATTCGTCAGAGCATAACCGCCGGGACCGATCAGCACGCCGGAACCGATGCCCCCCTGCCCTGCCTCGGCCTGGCGAGTGACGGCAATCACCGAAGGCCCAACGCCATCGACCACGCGAATCACGGCCTGCGAATACGCGTCGAGCAACTCGCCGTCGGACAAGGACGGCGCCGGTTGGCCTGCCGACCGCTTGGCGGGCTGCGACGCACCGTCATCGCTTACTTCCAGCCATTCGGGACGCCCGCCCGGACTCATCGGAAACTCGCTCATCGCAGTTGACTCCCTGATGCATTGCCAGCTTGATCACCGCGATGAATTGTAGCGCGGCCGGCTAGCGTTCCACGGAATACGGAGATAGAGGAGTCTACGAAGAGCCAAAGGCGTGAGCCGCCGTATTGAAACGCGATCGGGATGGCTGCCTTCGCCGGCGCGGCAAGATTGCCTGGCTGGTCAACTTCACCAGGGGACTCACGTCCCCCGCTCGCCTGGGGCGAGTGGAACCCACTCTAGTGAGCTGTTGCGGATTTCCCGCGGGGCGGCGTCATTCCGCCTTGGTTTCGCCGTCGCCCAATGCGCGAACAGCGGCGACGAGTTCCACGTCGTGACGAGGAAAGACGGTGCGCAGGTCGAGCAGCAGCCGATCGTCGCGCACGCGACCGACGACGGACGGCGCTGCGGTGCGCAGCCGGGCGGCAAGTTTGTCGACGGTCATCTCGCGCGGCGAAAGCACCACGCACCAGGTGGCCAGTTGTTGCGCGGGGATGGAACCGCCGCCCAGGTAGGTCGTGTCGGCCACGGTTGCGGCCTCGGCAATGGCGCCGCATTCGGCCATTTGGGGCGCCAGCCGCTCGGCGCGGCTTTTGAGGTTCTCGACCGGCGTGCTCAAGAACTGCAGCAGCGGAATGGACTGTTTCGCTCGCTCCGGATTGCGGTAAATCCGCAAGGTGGCCGCCAAGGCGGCCAGCGTCAGCTTGTCGACTCGCAATGCGCGAGCCAGCGGATGCCGGCTCATCGCGTCCACGTGCTCCCGCTTGCCGACGATAATCCCGCACTGCGGACCGCCCAATAACTTGTCGCCGCTGAACAACGCCACGTCGGCCCCTAGCTTGATGCTGGCCGCCGCCAGCGGTTCGTCGCTGAAGCCGAACTCTGCAAAATCGATCACGGCGCCGGAGCCGATATCGTGAATGACCGGCAGGTTTCGCGTGCGTCCCAACTTGACCAACTCGGCAAGGCTCGTGCTCTCCGAGAACCCGACCACCACGAAATTGCTGGGATGCACGAGCATCAGCGCGGCCGTGTGCTCGTTGATGGCCGCTTCGTAATCGCCGATTCGCGTCTTGTTGGTCGTGCCGACCTCGCGCAGCGCGGCGCCGCTGGCGCTCATCACGTCGGGCAGGCGGTAGCTGCCGCCGATCTCGATCAACTGCCCGCGGGACACGATCACCTCTCGGCCGGCGGCCAAGGCCGCCAGGGCAAGCATCGTGGCGCCGGCGTTATTGTTGACGACCAATGCCGCTTCGGCGCCGGTCAGCTCGAGCAGCAAATCGCGCACCGCCTCGACTCGCTGCGAGCGGCGGCCGCTGACCAGATCAAGCTCGACGCTGGCGTAATCGCGAGCCGCGGCCGCCATTTCCGCGATCGCCTCGTCCGCCAGCGGCGCCCTGCCCAACCCGGTGTGCAGCAGCACGCCCGTGGCGTTGATCACGGGCCGCAACGAAGGCTGATCGGCGGCGAGAATGCGACGGGCGATTGTTTCGGCCAGCTCCGAGGCAGTGGGCAGCTTGGCATCGGCCGCGGCGTTCTGAAGCTCGACGCGCAGATCGTCCAGGAAGGTCCGCACTCGCGAAACTACCGCATGATGGCTGACCTTATCGACCAGCCGCTGAAGTTGCGGATTCTCGAGCAATTCGTTGACCGAGGGAATATTGCGAAACAGGTTGCTTGGCATGGTAGAAGGGAGGTGAGAGGAGTGGGGAGTGAGGAGGTTACGGGTTGGATTCGGTCGAATCGTCGTCGGGTCGCCGACGTCGCCGAATGGAATTGCGCAATCCAATCAGCATCCGATCGATTTCCGCTAAAGATTGATCCAGAACTTTGTAAAGCTCCTCCGCAATAAAACCTAATCGGCGGCAAACCTCAAGCTGCGTATCAATTTCGCTGACCGAACCGATACTCATGTTCAAGAAGCGAATATATTCAGCACTCCCTTGACGAGCCGCGCCTTCAGCGATATTCGAAACAATAGATACCGCAGAACGCCGCATTTGGCTAGTCAGCCCGTACTTTTCCTCCGGCGGCAGCGACGTCGTCGCCTGGTAGACGATCGTCACGAAATCCATCGATCGTCGCCAGACTTTCAAATTCTTATGCGGCTTGTCCATTGCACCCTCCATTTCTTCGTATTGTATTCAAGGCCCATCTGACGCCTCCTCCCAACTCCCAACTCCCTACTCCCTACTCCCTACTCCCTACTCCCTACTCTCCCCCCTCAACCTCAAATCGCCTTCGCGACGCGTGAAGCCGATCCGGTCCAGGTACTCGCACAAGGGAACGGCGTATTTGCGGCTGACGGCGAGCAGCTCGCGAATCTGGCTGACGGTCAGCCCTTGACCGCCGGTAAGGGCAGCGTCTAACGCGTGCCGCAGCCGTTGCTCCGTCTCTGCATGGATGTAGTAGCCGGGAGAGATTTCAACTAACTGGCCTTCGGCCACGGCCAGCGCAAGCAATTGGGGCGCCGACTGCTGGTTGCGAACGGCTTGCGAGCGGAGTTCGTCGACGCTCGGAGACTGGTAACCGGCGGCGCGAATGACATCGATCATTTGCGTCAGCAGTTTCTGCTCGTTGTTGGATAATTGCGGCCCGCGGCCGGGCAGCGCTACGCCGCGCTCGTTCATCCGCAACCGTCCGGCGCGCTGCATGGCGTTGAGGATGGCGTCGACGAGAGCGTCGGAACCGAGATAGGCAATACGGCTCGCCAGCGGCGCCCGCTCCAGCGTGGTGCGCAGCGGATATGCCTCGTGCTCTCGCTCCAGCAAGCCTTCGATCCGTGCAAATAGTTCGCCCAGCAGCTTTTCGTGCACGAGCAGCTTGCGACTGGCCGAAAGCGTCAGTTCCTGCAACTCGCCGCGACGGATCAACTCGGCGATCAGGGCGTCCGCGTCATCGACGCCGGCGGCGCGCACCAGGTCGTGCGGCCGCCATGGCTTCAGGCCGAAAAAACAGGCTGCGGCCGAGGCCCGCTCGAGCGGCTCCGGCGAGCGAAGCTCGGCGAGCCGTGCGAGAAGGTCTTCCTGATGTCGAGGCAGCTTGGCGGCGCAAGGATCAAGCACTTTGCCGCCGCCGATCGTCGCCACCGGAGACTCGCTCCGCAGCACGAACGGCTGTCCCCAGGTCGCCACGGCCGGTTCATTGAGAAACAATTGCGCCGGCGCGCTACAGCCGGGCTGCAGGCGGTCGCAATCGAGCAGCGCGACGGAAGCCATTAGCTCCGCGGTTCCCAGGTGGCAGCGCACGTGGCTGCGATGCTTGAGCGGGCGATCGACCGAGTCGATCAAGTGGAGATGCACGGTAAGCAGGCTGCTGGGATGCAAAAAGCCAGGCGAGGCCAGCTCCTGCCCGCGGCGGATATCGTCGTGATGCACGCCGGCCAGGTTGACGGCCGCGCGCTGGCCGCGATGCACCTCTTCCACCGGTTCGTCGTGGCTGTGCAAGCCGCGCACGCGGACGTGAACTCCGCCCGGCTCGAGCGTCAACTCATCGCCGAGGCGACCGACGCCGCTGGCCACGCTGCCGGTTACGACGGCGCCGTGCCCGGCGACGGTAAAGGCGCGATCAATGGCCAGGCGGAACGGCGCCTGACGCAGCTTTCGCCGTGCGGACGACGCGGCTCGTTGCGCCGCGGAAGACAGCGCACTGCGCAGCTCTTCCAGCCCCTGCCCCGTGGCAGCGCTGGTGCGCACGATCGGGGCCGACTCCAGAAACGTGCCGCGGACCAACTCGCGGACCTCTTCTTCGACCAGTTCCAGCCAGTCGGCTTCCGGCAAGTCGCACTTGGTCAAAGCGATGACGCCGGCATCCAGGTCCACCAGCCGCAAGATTTCCAGATGCTCGCGGGTTTGCGGCTTCACCGAGTCGTCCGCCGCCACAACCAACAGCGCCAGGTCGATGCCGGTGGCGCCGGCCAGCATGTTGCGAACAAAGCGCTCGTGCCCCGGCACGTCGACAATTCCCAGCCGGAACTCGCCCAGCGTCAACTGCGCAAATCCAAGATCGATGGTAATGCCGCGAAGCTTTTCTTCCGGCAAGCGGTCCGTATCGACGCCGGTCAGGGCCTTGATGAGCGACGTTTTTCCGTGATCGATGTGCCCTGCCGTGCCGAGAATCAGGTCGGTAGTCATTCGCCCATTCTAGGCGATCGGGCGCCGCGAAGAAGGCGCACGGCGTGTGCGACAAGAACCTGGCGGAGCGACGGCCAGGACCGTAAGGACGTACGAGCCTCACGACCGTCCTGTTTTAGAGAAATGGACGCTCGCCGTCGTTTTCGCCGCTCGCGGCAGTCATGTTGAGCAGCGCAACCGACCCGTGGGTCAAATATCGCGGAACCGCATGACTGACAACTCGCGAGCGTCGCAATGGATGCAGCGCCGCGGCTGCCCGGCTAACCGAGCAGCCGCGCGCCGCATGTACCTCCCCCGCCTACACCCTCTTAAATCGTAAACCGCGACAAAAACCCGACATGGGGGCTGAAGTTTTTCTTGAAAAAAAGCCAGGCGAACCTGGCGAGCCGCTGCAGGGCGTCCCGACAGCGCCGCAACAAGTTACATAGAATGCACTTACAACGACTACCAGGAGCGACGGCGCTGTCCAAACGAGCGGGCCGCCCTCTCAGCCCCACGCTGCGGCTCCCCGACATTGGCTGCTTCCTATTGCTTTGCAGTTCAATTGGGACTTGCCAGGCGCGACAGGATCGAAAGCCCCTCCTTTGGCGAACCCGTGTGTGGCGTCAGCGCCGTCGCGCGACAAAACGCTCAGAGACAACGAACGTTTCCGCGCAATGAGAAATGAGAACCGCGCCGCGTTGCGCTTCATTGCCCGAAGATCGGAGATACGCCGCGACGTCGAGGCGGGCGCCGGGGGGCGGTACGGCGCCCCCTCGTCTTGCATCCTCCTAGCACGGCGGCCGTGTCAGAAGGTAAAAGATAAGGCTGTCCCGAGCGGGACGCACTGCGGCTGCGCGAGTCCTATCGCGGCCAACTCGATTTTTTTGAACCGTTTGAGGCGGCGGAATGTCAGTTTTAGTGACGGGCGCAACAGGTCTGGTCGGCAACAACGTCGTGCGGTTGCTGCTCAACCGAGGCAAGGCGGTGCGGGTGCTGCATCGCGGCGCCCCCGATGCACGGCCGCTGACAGGTCTCGACGTGGAAATTATCCCTGGAGACGTGCGCGACGCCGATGCGGTTCGCCGCGCTTGTGAAGGAGCGACGTGCGTGATTCACGCCGCCGCTCGGGTACACATCGGCTATACCGGGCTGGAAGAGCAGCGGATCGTCAACGTCGAAGGAACGCGCAATGTTGCCGAGGCGTGTCTCGCCAGCGGCGCCCGGCTGGTGCAGGTTTCCACCGTCGACACCATGGGCAGCGGCTCGCGCGCCGCGCCGGCTGATGAAGACACGCCCGTCGACGGGCACGTGCTCTGTCCGTATGTGATCACCAAGCGCGAGGCCGAGAGGGTCGTGCTCGACCTGGTCGAGCGTGGTCTGAACGCCGTGATCGTCAACCCGGCCTTCATGCTCGGCCCCTGGGATTGGAAGCCCTCCAGCGGTCGCATGCTGCTGGCCGTGGCACGGGGAAAGGGCCGCTTCGCTCCGCCGGGCGGCAACGACTTCTGCGACGTCCGGGAGGTGGCGGCCGGCATCCTGGCTGCGGCCGAAAAGGGGGCCGTCGGCAGACGCTATATCCTGGGCGGCGAGTCGCTCTCGTATCTTGAAGCCTGGCGAATGTTCGCTCAGGTAACCGGCGGACCGCGTCCCATCAAGCGAATCCGCTGGTGGCTGGTCACGCTGTCGGGCGCCGTAGGCAGCCTCTACGGCCGGCTTTCAGGAACTGAACCGGACGTAAACTCCGCCGCGGCGGCAATCTCGACCTTAAATCGCCATTTTTCCTGCCAGCGAGCCATCCAGGAGCTCGGCTATCAGGCGCCCCCTGCGCGTCAGGCAGCCGAGGCAGCTTGGGCGTGGTTTAAGGAGTATGGCTACTGCTAGGACGATAAGAATTGCTCCAGAGTCTCTTCCTCTGTCGGCGATGAAGGTTGTATCGGAAACAGACCTCACGGCGATGGGAGGACGGGAATGCCCGTCTGGCGTCTTGCTTGCTATCTGGTGGCGCTGCTGACCCTTGGCGCGGGCGGCTGCGCGCATTGCCGGCCGGGCGGCTGCGCCGGATGCGGCTCCGCGGCTCCGACTGCGGTCGAGGAAGCGCTGCCGGCAATCGCGCCGCAAGGCTTCGAGTTTGACATCAGCGACGTCGGCGCCCCCCACGACGTTGACCAGGCGCTCGGGCGCCCCTTTCCGCGCAACGTACGCTATCGAGGATTGTCGGCGGAAACCTGCCAGTGCATGGCCGTCGAGAATTCAAGTCAAGGCAATTCCCTGGCAGCCGAACGCCGCAGCGTGCTGGCCCGCGCTTCCAAGCACCACGGCCTGAGTGAAGAGGACCGGGTGCGAGTTCGCGCTTTGCGAGCCAGCGAGTTGGAAGCTCGCAACAAGTCGGCCAGCGCCGCCTTGGAAACCTATTACTCGCTGGCTGAAGTCGAAGCGAACATGTCCATTGTCGAAGCCAGCCTGGCCGAAATCGACGGCACGCTGGCCGACGTCAAACGGCTGCGCAACCAGGGCGTCAAGCTGCCGTTTGACGAGAGCGAACTGACGCGAAAGCGCATCGACCTGGTCGACAAGCGGACCGATCTCGATTTGAAGGCCGGCCAGCTCAACGCCCAGTTGACGCGGCTGCTCGGACTGCAGACGACCGACCCGAACGTGCGGATCTGGCCGACAACCGACTGGAAAGTCGTGGTCGAGCCGATCGATCTCGACGCCGCCGTGCAGGAGGGCCTGTCGCTCCGGCCGGAACTCCAGTTCCTGAATTCGCTGCCCAACTCGCTGAACACCGAAACCATCGGCGTGGTGAGCGAGATCGTGGCCGGCGCGGGCGGACTGATCGGCGCGCAAAGCAAGGTGGCCGGGCTGGTCGAACGGCTGGGCCTTCGCGATCTATTCGGCGGACGCCAGGCCAAAGAACGCGAATTGCCCGTCCGCCGCCGGCAACTGGCCGAATTCACCCAACAACGGCGGCTCGACATCACGACTGAGATCCAGCAAGGGGTCCATGCCGTCGAAAATAGCTTGCGACAGATCGCCGTGGCCAAACAACGGATGCAAAGCTGGGACAGACGGCTGGCCGAACTGCGAAGCAAGCAGCGAATCGAAGAGGCTTCGTTCGTGGACCAGAGCGTGGCGCAACTGAGCGCCTTCCAAGCGCAAAGCGATCAGACGCATCAGATCATTGGCTGGAAGATCGCCCAGGCGAAGTTAAAGGAAGCTCAAGGCAAGTTGGTGCTGGAATGCCAATCCGGCGAGTTCCACAACGCTGCCATGACGCAGTGCGTGGCGCGGGAGCAGGAGCGGCATGCCGCCCCTGGACAGGAACAACGTCTGGCGCTTGTTCCTCCCCAGCCGCCGCCCGAAACGGCCCCCGAGAGGCCTGCTCCCCTTGCTCCGGAACCTCCGGCGAGCCAGTCGCCGCTGCAGGCGTTCCCGACCTTCTCCGACGGCCAGAGCGACTGGATGCCGGGCGTGGACTACGTCCGCTGACGTGGCTCTCCCCTGCCCTGCGACCTGTCTCGCCGCGCCGGTTACTGCCGGGAGAACAGCACTTTGCGCAGCTCTTCTTCAAACGTGGGGCTCGACTCGATCACGGCCTGGAAATCCGCTTTGCCGAGCGCGTAGAGTTCCATGTCTTCGAGGGCGCGGACCGTCGCGTTGCGGGGTTCGCCGGTCAGCAAGGCCGCCTCGCCGAAGAAATCGCCGACGCCCAGCGTCGCCACGCGGCGTTCGCCTTTGGCGTCGCGAACGATGACTTCGGCGGTTCCTTGCCGAATCAGGTAGAACTTGTCGCCCGGATCGCCCTGGCGAATGACCGTCGCTCCCGCGTCAAACCGTTCAAGCGCCATCTTGTCGGCGACTTCCGAAAGCGTGCGCGCGGTCGAGGTGGCGAACAGCGGACATTGCCGCAAGAACTCGGCGATCGTCGCCGATTCCGCCACGACGACGTCGGAAATCACATGGCCGTCGACCATGTTTACGATCCGGTCGGCGACGTCGAGAATGCGGTTATCGTGCGTCACGATCAGGATCGTGGCCTTTTCATCCGTTGCAATCCGGCGCAACAACTCCACCGCCTGCCGGCCCGACTCCTTGTCCAGCGCAGCAGTCGGCTCGTCGGCCAGAATCAAGCTGGGCCGGCTGGCCAGCGCCCGGGCAATGGCGACGCGCTGCTTCTGCCCGCCGGAGAGCGAGTCGGGCTTGTAATGGATCCGCTTGCCCAGCCCCAGTTCGGTCAGCAATTCCTCGGCTCGGTCGCGAATCGCCGGGCGGCCGTAACGCTTCAGCTCCATTGACATGCTGACGTTCTGGAAAGCGGTCAACGACTCGAACAGGTTGTGCGCCTGGAAGATGAAGCCGACGTTCCGCCGGACTTCGATCAATTGGCGGCTGCTGAGGCCGTGCAGTTCGCGTCCCAGCACTTTCAAACTGCCGTTCTGGACGGTTCGCAGCGCGCCGATCAACGTCAGCAGCGTCGTCTTTCCCGAGCCCGAGGGGCCGGTCATGATCACGATCTCGCCGCGCGTCAGATCCAGGTTGTTATTGAACAGCACCTGCTTGCGCAATTCTCCCTGGCCGAACGCGTGATTCAGGTTGGAGACGCGCACGCTGAACTGGCTGTCGTCGACGGCGCTGCGCATGTCCTGGTCGCGCGCCGTCGAGCGCAAGTCGCCAAACACGGTGGTCGCACTTGTCGCTTCTTGCATCAGAACAACTCCGCCGGGTCCGCCGAAATCAATCTTCGCATCGCCAGAAATCCTGAAACCGTACACATCGCCAGCCCCAGCACGAAGACCAGCCCCAGCGTCGGCGGGCTGACGCGGACCAGCAGCCCGGTGGGGCCGGCCACCAGCTTGCACAACACCTGGCTGACGAGCACGCCGGGGAAGAATCCGAGCACGGACAGGATGGCAGACTCTTGCAGCACCAGACGGATGAAATAGCCGTTGCCGTATCCCATCGCTTTGAGCGTGGCGAATTCGGCCATGTGATCGTCGATGTCGGAATACAGAATCTGGTAGCAGATCACAATCCCGACGATAAAGCCCATCATCGTTCCCAGCCAGAAAATATAGCCTATCGGCGTGCTCCTCGCCCAGAAACGCCGTTCCTGGTCGGCGAATTCCGGTTTGGTGAACACGCTCACGTCGTCGGGCAGCATGCGCGTAAGCCGGTCTCGCACGGCGAGCGGATCGGCGCCCGGTTCGAGCTGGATCACTCCCAGTTCCACTTCGGCCGCGCCTCCCTGCCGCGAGCTCCGCTCGGGAAACAGCTTGCGGTAATTCAAGCTGCTCATAATCATGTTGCCGTCGTTGGCGAAGTCGGTGCCCAGTTCAAACGTCCCCACAATCCGGACCCGTTCGCCCGCCAGCTCCACCCGTTCTTTGTAGGGGGGCTCCAGGCCGTAACTCGCTTTCGACTTCGCGTCGAACAGCACCGTGTCGGTCATCAGCAACTGCGTGCGGTAGCGGTCGACGGCGTCGATATTCAACAGATGCTCTTCCGGATCGAAGGCAATCACGCGAATCGGCTGCTCGGCGCCGCTGGCCAGGTTTTTCAGCGATGACAGCTCCGTCTCGATGTACATGGCGCCGGCCGCCGCCACCCCGCGGCAACCGAGCGCCTGGAACAACCGCCGGCGCGAGAACGGCTCGTGAACGACGAGCGTGTATTTGGCGCGGCTGGTGATGATCAACTGCGCGTCCAGCTTATGGATCAAGGCCAACGTGCTCTCGAACAGCGCCTCGCGAAAACTGAGCTCCATGCACATCAACAGCACGGCGAACCCGACGCCGCCGACCGCCAGCGTCAAGCGGCGCAAGTCGTACGTCAGGTTTTTCCAGGCCAGCGGAGTGCGCACGCGCTACAGGCTCCTTAAAACAGGTCCGCCGGATCGGCCGAAGTCACCTTCTGCAGCGACGCCAACCCTGAAATCGCACACATCGCCACGCTCATCCCCAGCACTTCCAACGACAGCGCGAGGTTCAGCTCCATCGGCACGCGGGCCGCCGCGGCGGTCGCCCAATAAAGCCCCTTGGAGATCGCCCAGCCTGGCACAAATCCCAGCACGGCCAGAATCAAAGCTTGCGACAGCACGACGCGAGACAAGTATCCCGGGCCATACCCCATAGCTTTCAGCGTGGCGTATTCCGCAATGTGGTTGGCAATGTCGCTGGAGAGCACCTGGTAGACAATCGCCGTTCCGACCAGGAAACCGACGGCCACGCCAAACGAAAAGATAATGCCGACCGACGTGCTTTTGACCCAGTGTTTGCGTTCTTTGCGCTCTATCTCCGCGCGCGTGTACACCTTCACGTCCCGGGGCAGCAACCGCCGCAGATCCCGGGCCGCCTGCGCGGGATCGACGCCCGAGGCGACGCGGACCAGCCCCAGGCTGACCGCGTCCAGCGAGCGGTAAGGAAACAACTGCTTGAACGTCTGATCGCTGACGATGATGTCGCCGTCCGGACCGAAACCGGCGCCCATCGTGAACTCGCCGACCACGCGAACGCGCCGCCCGCCGACTTCGATCTTGTCGTTGTTCCGCCAGGGCCCGAACTCCGGCCGCGACAAACTGTCTCGGTAGGCGCGCCCCGGCTCTTTGAGCGGCGACAGGTCGCCTTGCAGTTTCGGCAAGCGAAAGACGGGCTGGTCCAGGTTGAAGCCGAGTACGAAGATGCCGCGGCGCGAGGGCCTGGCCATCGCCCGGTTGAGCCAGAAGTTGAAGCCCAGATACAAGGGCCGAGCGTCGACCACGCTCTCCAATTCTTCCGCCTGATACAACCGCGTGCGGGGAAAATCCCCGGCCTTGGAAATATACAGGTAACGGGGCGAAGCCAGCAGCACGTCGAACTCCAACTGGTCGTAGATCTTGGTCGCCGTCAGGCTGACGGCGTTCAAGAAGCCCAACTGCATCAACACCAGCACGACGGCGAACGCAACGCCGGCGACCGCCACCAGCGTGCGCGTCTTGTCGTACATCAGGTTGAGCAGAGCCAGCGGCGTCTTCATGACCTCGAGCTTTCGGACCGGGCGGGCTCTCGGCGCCCGGCGGGCGACGGGAGAGAGAACCGAATCAGAGACGTCCGTCGAGCCTGGCTTGCTTGTCGGACAAATCTTTCTGGGCGGGTTCGGCGGGAATCATGACCGTGACCTGCAGATTGATCAGCCGCTGCGCGTCAGGATCCTGGTCCAGGAGAATGCGGGCTTCGACCACGCGCAGGTCGGCGCTGGCCGTCGGATCCAGACTCGCCACGCTGTTTTTCAAGACCATCGAGCCGACATAAATCACCTCGCCCTTGAGCGGCTCGCCAAGCGCTTTGCAACTCACGTCGGCCCGCATTCCCTTTTTGATTCGCAGCGCGTCATTCTCGTAGATCTCCGCCACGGCGACCATCTGGCTGGTGTCGGCCATTTGCAGGATCGGCTGCTGGGCGATCGTCTCGCCTTCGCTGAGCATGACTTTCAAGATCTCGCCGTCGCTGGGGGCGTGAAGCACCGTCAATTCCAGGCGCCGCTGAGCCAACTCGACGCTCTTGCGGAGCGAGTCAAGTTCGAGCGTGCTGGGGATCCGCGCCTCGTTGGCTTCGGCCGTGTTCACCTTGGCCGAGGCCTGCTGTTGGCTGAGCTCAATCGACTGCTGGAGTTTCTTCAGTTCGGCTTCAGCCGAGGCCAGATCCCGTTTGGCTTTTTCCGTCAAGGCGCGCTGATGTTCCAGTTGCTGTTCGGAAACGATCTCCGTCTCCGCCGACGAAGCCGAAGAACGCAGAGCTTGCAGCCGCGACAAGTCGTCCTCGGCGCTCTGCAAGCTGATCTTCAGGCCCGCGATCTTCTCCTGCTGGGCCTCAACGCTCAGTCGTTCCAAACCGGCTTGCTTGTGGGCCAACTCGGCTTCGCGACGTAGAGCCGCCGCGTATTTCTCTTCCGCGGCGCCGCGTTTCTCGGCGGATTCCAACTGCGCCTGGGACAGTTCCAGTTCGGCCTGGCGCAGGCCGCGGCTCTCCATCACCGCCAGCACGTCGCCCTTCTTGACCCGGGCGCCGCGATGCACTTTCAGTTCGGCCAGCCGGTCGCCGGGCGTGCCGCTGATGTTGATCACGCCGCCTTCAGGCTCCAAGCGGGCCAGCGCCGTAATCCGGTCGGGCGCCATCCGCGGCTCTTCGTCGGGTTCGCCGCCGGGTTGCTGCGAGTCGCGCACGGAGCCCCCCTCTGGGCGCGGTGGTGCGCCAAGCGGAAAATAATGCACAATCGCCAAGGTCGCCAAGGCGCTGGCGACGCCCGCCAACAGGGAAAGGCCTACGGTTTTCAATCGGCACCACCTTTCGGGGTTCAAACACGATAGAATAGTCTAGCTGACGCCTGACACGTCGCAACGCGCTGGCCACGATGAAAATCACCTCCATCCCGCAACTCTACCGCAACGTAAACCGTTGGGGCGAAGTCGTTTCAGTCCTCAGCAAGTACGGACTGGCCAATTGGGTCAGCCGGCTTGACTTCGATTTTGTCAAAGGGCTGTTCCGCGACGCCGACGGCGAGGTGCTGGCCAAACACAGTCCGGAAGCCCGGGTGCGGCTGGCGCTGAACGAATTGGGCCCGACCTTTATCAAGCTCGGGCAAATCCTCAGCACGCGCCCCGACCTGGTCGGCGTGGAACTGGCCGCCGAACTGCAGCAACTGCAAAGCGACGTCCGGGCCGATCCTCCCGCCGCCGTCCGAAAGACCATTGAGCGGGAATTAGGGCTGCCGGTCGAACAGGCCTTTCTCGAATTCGATGAAACCCCGCTGGCATCCGCTTCGATCGGGCAGGTGCACCGCGCACGGCTGCAGACGGGCGAGCGCGTGGTGATCAAGGTGCAGCACACGGGCATCGACGAAAAGGTGCGGGTCGATCTCGACATCCTGGCCGGGCTGGCGCAAATGGCCGAGACGGTTCCCGAGTTCGTCAACTATCGGCCGCAGGCGACCGTGGCGGAGTTCCAGCGAACCTTGCTGCGCGAGCTCGACTTCGGCCGCGAAGCCCGGCACATGCAGCAGTTCGCCCAGGACTTTGCCGGCGATCCGCGAATTCACATTCCGCGCTGGCTCCCGGAGTTATCCACCAGCCGCGTGCTGACCATGGAGCTGCTTGAAGGCATCAAGCTTTGCGAGCGTGCTCGCCTCACGGCCGCCGGCTATGACCTGGCGGAACTGGCGCGCCGCGGGGCGGAACTTTACCTGGCGATGATCTTCACCAACGGCTTCTACCACGCAGACCCCCACCCCGGCAACATCCTGGTGCTGCCGGGCGGCGTGATCGGCCTGCTCGACTTCGGCATGGTCGGCCGCATCGACGAGCCGCTCCGCGAACTGATCGAAGAGATGCTTTCGGCGGTCGTCCATGCCGACGCCGATCATTTGACGTCGATCATCACCCGCATCGGCTCGACCCCGCCGCAACTGGATTACGCCGGGCTGAGCATCGACGTGGCCGATTTCATCGCCCATTACGCCCACCTGCGAATCGACGAGTTGGAACTGGGCGGGGCGCTGAACGAGATGATCGAGATCATCCGCCGCTATCACATCATGCTGCCCGCGCGGATTGCGATGCTGATCAAGGTGCTGGTCATGCTCGAAGGCGCCAGCCGGATGCTCAACCCCCATTTCAGCCTCGTGGAATTGATGCGTCCTTACCAGCGCAAGATGTTCTTCCGGCGGCTGTCGCCCGGCCGGCAACTGCGACGGCTGCGGCGGCTCTACTCGGAACTGGAACATCTGGCTGAAGTTCTGCCGCGAGGCGTGGTCGACATCTTGCAGCAGGTGCAAAGCGGCAGCTTCGATATCCACCTCGATCACCGCGGCCTGGAACCTTCGGTCAATCGCCTGGTGCTGGGCATGCTGGCCAGCGCCTTGTTTCTCGGCTCGTCATGGCTGTTGGCCAACAACGTCGGTCCCAGCATCCCTTACGTCAACTTGTCGTTTCTCGGCACGGCCGGATCAACCGTCAGCATCATGCTCGGCCTGCGCCTGTTGCGTGCGATCACCAAATCGGGCCATCTCGATCGGCGCAAATAGGCGTTCCGCCTGTCGGCCGAATACCCGCGGCCTGAAACGTCAGCAAGATCTTCAGCGATTGCTGAAGGTCTCGCGAAATTGCACCGGCGCCAGCGCCGTTACTACCCGCCCAAATGCCCTTACACATTGAATGGAATTCTCGCTTTTTCAGCAGCGTTTGCGCGCGAACTATGCATGAAAACGCGGCTCTCCCTCCGAAACGACTACGCATTGAAACCAAACTGGTATTGACTTGAATTTGCGCAACTCGAAGGCAGCGATAGAGGATCGGCCTGCTAAGCGAAGCGAACTGCAACCACGTTCTACGCATTGGCACGCAGTGTGCAATTACTCGTCGATCAGTTGCGGCGCCTGAAGACACGCCGCAGCGACGTTTCACGGGACTGCGTTGCACCAGGATGCCGGGGGCCGCCCGCCAGCGGCCCCCGGCACTCTTGGCACAGCCGTGCGGAGGACGAGCACAAAAGAGAGGACGCGATCGCGTGACAACATTCGCGTCGCTGCACACGCTGCCGCTTGGCGTTGCGACCGAAATGGCTCGGTCCTGCCTGCTCATGCCCGCCGACGCGCCAGATGTAGTCGATGCCGGGCGCACTGCTCCGCCATGGGATGGCTGGAACTTATTGCTTGGCCCGCACGAAGCGGTAGATCGCTAGATTCCGCTGTAGATTCGAACGTTTGCCGCAAACCTATTCAGCCACTCTCGCCGCGAACCATGTGCGTCGGACGGCAAGGCTTGGGCGCGGCCGCCAGAGATATCTTTCCCCCACATCTCTGGCGGCCCCCAGCCTCCGACGCCTCTCCCGCTCTTCGATAGGGGCGCGTTGCAGACGCCCACGCCCCAGAATAGACGCCTTCGCTTCGATTCCCGGCAGCAGACGGCTCAATCAGCGTCGTCGTTGGCGGCGTGTTACGACAGCTCAGCGTCTTCCCGTCGCATCAGGTGAATCTCGGCGAAGCCCTCATCACAACGCCTCAGCTCCTCCAGGCTGAACTCTCGATGGCTCCAATCATAATTGAGGATATCGGCTCTCTCAACGAGGCTTGGATCGGGAACGCCGATGCGAACTCCGTCTGCTCCGACATAAAAGCCGGGTAGGTAAAGTCCGAGCGCTCGGAATACTTCGTCGGGAAAGTGCCGCGGGGCCACGAGCCAAGGCGGCGGGCGGCGCTTCGATGCGAACGTCGTCTCCTCCGGCGAATCTTCGGCGAATTCGATGAGCTCGCCGCACTCGAAAAGCTGATACCCCGTCGCTGACGAGACGGACTCTGCAGAGAACTCGACAGCGAGCGTTCCCAGACGGTCCGACAACTCCCGCGCATCGGACTGGGCAGCGTCGGAGCGAACGAGCGAAAACTGAAATGTGGCGTACATGGCCACCGTCCAGGCATGGCTGCGCAACTGGACGAAAGGAATGCCCGGGGCGATCTTCTCATATATCTGCGCCTGTTGGACCGGCGCCATGCTTCTCCACTGCCCGGATGCCTGGAGCGAGTCCGCGCTGCTGCCGGTGCGGGCTTCGCCTACAATCCGGACAACCTGCTCGATCGGCGCCAAGGCGGCTATCAGCACCCATTCATACTGGCTTTGGCAGGCCCAACCTTCCCAGTCGTTCAATCCGATCTGCGCCGCATGCCGCAGTTCGCTTGGCGCCCAGGCGGGAACAGGCGGGCAAAGTTCAACTTGGGCTAACCACCTCGGCTCCATTCCAGCGCGCAGCTCGCGCCAGGTCCGGCCGAGCGTCTGCCGCGAGGGATCGCCCAAGGGCGTCAAGCGAAGCCGCTCCTCCGCATGGAAATATTTGCAGCGCGCGTCGCCGCGCTGTTCGAGCCAGCGAGCATAAGCCTGCCGCGGCCCGCGTTCCGCAGGCGCCTGCTTCATGGCGACCAGCAGCCGCTCCTCGTCGTCCGACATCGATTGCTCCTTCCCGCTCCCAGACACGCGTTTCCTTCCGAGGCTGACGCTCGCCTTCCTGTCGCGGGCAACAAGCAGCGCGGGCGCCTGGCGGCAGAGCGAAGCGATGCCCCAGAGAAGCGAGGCGTCGCCGATGCTCAGCGCTAGGCCCCGCATGGCTCCCAAGTCAGGACGTGACAAAGCGATAAAAACCCGCCCGCAATCATGGCTTTGGGTGCGGGACGGGCACGCATCTTAACTTCTTCCACTGCGTTGCGCCTTCCTTGCCCGCGTCACTCTCCTCGCTCGAACTGAAGTAGTCGTTCGCTTGACTACCGCCTCCGGACAAACCGTTCCGCTTCTCGACCACGATGTCGTCCGGCGCCGAAATCGCAAGTCCAATCGAGCGGGCGCCATGGCCATCCGTCTCGAACTCTCCGAACGTTGCGAGATAGATGACATTCCCTTCCCGACGATACGCGCAACCCATATTTCGCCGGGCGTCTGAAATCGTGATTCGCTCGGGCGGGTGTCCAAAAACTGCGAGTTCCTTCCTCATGGTTATGTCGCACGTCGCATCGGCGCGGTGGCGTTCGACGACGGCGTTCGCGGGCACGACCACGGTGCTCACTCCATCGACCGCAATGCTTGCCTTGTCGTATGCGACGCCATTCACCACGTTCGGGTCGATCGACTTCGTGTAAACGATCGACGGATCGCGCATGCCTCCACAGCCGATAACAAACATCAAAGCGACCAGCAACGAGCCGGGAGAACGAAAGACTTTCATCTTTTCCGCCAATCTGGCCTGAAAAGAGGCCATCTGGCCAGCCTCCTCCATGCCGCAAACTCTTCCACGTCAGGCGCGCTCCGATGGCGCAACGCGATTCGCTTCAACTCCGGCAGATTACGTTTATCGAACGCGACAGCACCGGTAACAACAACTCACAGCCATCGAACGCCGCTGCGCGAGCCCGCGCTATTTCCCCACCGCGAGATGCCGCCGCTTCGCGCAATCGACAGGACTCGCCGAGCGGCTCATTCAGTATATCGCCCCCAACGGAAAGCGGACAACAAACGTTCGCCCCGCCTCACTCGCACGGCGGCGGTCAGTGCAAGGGTTCAAAAGCAAAGGGAGCAGCCCGGCGAACAAGCTCTCGGCGATCAGCAGCGCCAACGGGAGCGACGGCAACAAAAGCAGATCGCCCCGTGATGCGCCATCGCGCGTCACTGCGTCGTCGTGGTTGCTGGGGAAGTCTCAAGCAAGGCCGTTGGAAGTGCGCCTTGGCATGCTCTAAGCCCTCGGCGCGCAACCGCCTCGAATAGGCCAGATCATTCAAGAAAAAACGTGCATGCTGTTCCCATATCTATCGTTTTATCGCTTGCGCTTGACGAACTTGCCTGACCAATTAGGCTAGCTCTCGACTATTTCCAGGCGTTCGGGGCGCCCTGCCGCTCCAGTCTCGGCCTGACAAAGGGCGATCTCACGGAGCACTCCCGGGCAATGTTCTTTCCGAATTCGCGTAGACGGCTTGGCAGTTTCGACACACAAGGTGCAACTCGACGGCGGTCTCGCAAATGGCGGCCTGCACTGCAAACGCTGGAACCCAGGTCGCTGCTCTCCGTCACGCCCCAGGTCAACGACCTGACCGCGGCCGAAGCTGCGGATTTCAGCGGCGCCGTCGCCACGTTTACGGCCGCCGACGCGGGCCCTTTCACTACCAGAATTGATTGGGGCGACGGCTCAATCACCGACGGCGCCGTCTCCTCCGGCGGCGGCGTCTATACTGTCTCGGGCAGTCATGCCTACGCGGCCGAAGGGAGCTATGACGTCTCGGTGGTCATCGTCGACGATTTCGATTCGTCAACGGCCAGCGCCGGCGCCACGGCGACGGTAACCGACAGCGACTTTTTGACGCCCTCGCCGGGACAGTTCACCCTCACGGGCATGGAGGGGACAAGCCTCAACGGCAACGTGGGCCTGTTTGCGGATACCGGCTATCCGACCAACGACGCAGCCAACTTCACCAGCACGATCGACTGGGGCGACGGCACGACGACGGCCGGCACGGTGAGCGGGCCCGCGACCACCGCGCTCGACATGCTGAGCGAACCGGGCGACTACGTCGGCGGCGGCGCGACCTACCACTTTACGCCCGCCACAGGCGCGTTTCACGTTAGCCATAGTTCCAACGACAACCAGATCACATTCGACTATGGAGAATCCTACCTCGGTCACTCGTGGTCGGTAACGCTCGCCGCGCCGAACGGCCAATCCCTCGTTCCCGGCGTGTACGACAACGCGGGGCGAGCGGCTTTCCGACCTCCGGATCAACCGGGGCTGGACGTCTATGGCGACGGACGCGGAAGCAATACGCTGACCGGCAGCTTCGACGTGAAG
>DASZUP010000602.1:0-5344 GCA_035547635.1 Pirellulales bacterium | reverse complement strand
TGCTGGGCGGCTATCTGGCGCTGTGCGGCGAGTTACAGCCCCAGGCTGCCATGGAACGCTTGCTGAGCCGTCGCGGCGTGGTCGAGGCGGAACCGCTGAACGTCGTCTCCCGGGCTGAAGAAACGCCTGAAGCGGTCGACGAGCGCTGGTATCTGGAAGATGCAGGCCGATTGGTGTTCGGCCGCAAAGACACGAGCACCAGCAGTCGCTTTCACGGCGCCTGGGCCGCGACCGTCCATCTGGGAAAAGAACTGCTGCAAGCGCTGCAATACTGGATCGGCGCTTTGGCGCTCTGGGGGCTGTGGACCGCGCGAGGCCGTACGGCGGAGCCGGTCGATCGCTTAATTCAAATTCTCTGCGCATTGGTGCTCGGCGCGGCCTGGTATCTCGGCGCGCGAGCGGGCTACCTTTCAACGCGGCACTTGCTGCTGTTTCTCGTGTTCGCCGTCGGCTGGGCCGGCGCCGGCGCCACGGCGCTGGGCGAGACGCTGGCCGAAGCATGCCGCCGGCGCGCGTGGAATGTCTCCCCGCAGCGTGCGGGCCTGGCGGTGATGAGCGTGGCGACGGCGGTCTGCCTGGTCTCGCTGGTCAAGCCGCTGCACGCCAGCCGCATCAACCATCGCGAGGCGGCGGCCTGGCTGGCCGATCATGCCGAGCAGGATGACGTCGTGCTCGACAGCCGCGGTTGGACGGCGCTGTATACCGGCCGGCCGACCTATCGATACGAAGCGGCCCAGGCCGCCTTCAAACATCCGCGGCTGGCCTACGTCGTGGTGGAACAGGCTGAAATCAACATGGCCAGCCAGCGCGGCGAGACGATGCGGCGGCTGGTGGGCGTGGCGGGCGAAGTGGTCGCCCGATTCTCTATTCCCGGGGCCAAACCTGACCGCGACGTGGTGGTCCACCGCTGGCGTCCGGAGCGATTCCAACAATTGGGAGAGCGGCTTCATGCGCAATAATGTCAAAGCCTTTGTTCGGTTGGCGGCCGAATCGTTCGAACTGCGCGGGCCGATCTACGAGTTCGGCTCTTACCAGGTTGAAGACCAACCGGGCGAAGGCGACCTGCGACCGTTCTTTCAAGGTCAGGAGTATATCGGCTGCGACCTGCGGTTCGGACCGGGCGTCGACCGGGTGGAGGATCTGGCGAATCTCAGCCTGCCGGACGAGACCGCCCGGACGATCCTCTGCGTGGAAACCTTGGAGCACGTGTTCGAGGCCCGCAAGGCCGTCGACGAGATGGTCCGCGTGCTCCAGCCCGGCGGTACGATGCTGGTCGCCGCCCCGCTCGACTTCCACATCCACGACCATCCCAGCGACTATTGGCGCCTGACGCCCAGTTGCCTGGAACGACTGCTTTCCCCGCTCGACGCGGTGGTGGTCGGCTGGCAAGGCAGCGACAAGTTCCCGCACACCGTGTTCGCCATCGGCTGCAAAGCGCCGGTCCCGACGTCGTTCATCCGCGGGGCCAGCCAGTTCATTGAGAGCTTTCAGAGTTTTACGACCGCTTCGGCCCGGCAGGAGCGCTGGCAGCGCCGCGTCAAACGGTGGGCGGCCCAGTGGCTCAGCAGCAAATCGGAGCACTATCGCCGGCGCGACTATTACCAGGTGCGGTTCGCGTTTCACTTGCCGGTCGGGCGTCGCTGGAAACAGGAACTGCTGCACCTGCCTCACGCCAGCGTCGAAACGGGCGCCAGGCTCGATTTGATTTGATTCGCTCGCCGGGCGGTCTGGCACTGCTCGAATTGGCATGAACGATCGACTGCGCGTCAGCTCAAGGAACCATGATGAAGCGAACGAGCCCCCCCGTCTCCCGAGTGCTGGTGATCGGACTGGATGGGGCGACGTACGATCTGCTCACGCCGTGGGCTCGTTCAGGCCGCATGCCCAACCTGGCGAGGCTGATGCAAAACTCGGCTCGGGCCGTCGTCAACTCGACCCGTCCGTATATTACGCCGGTTGCTTGGACGACCTTTCAAACCGGCTGCGACCCGGCCGACCACGGCATTCTTGATTATCGCTATCTCGATCATCGCCGCCGACGGTTGCTGTTGAACCACGCCGGGCGAATCTCGCGGCCCACGCTGCTGGAAGCCGTCTCGGCCGGCGGCGGCGAGGTGGTCTCGCTCAATCTGCCGATGACTTACCCGGCCTGGGCCACGACGCGCGGCATCGTGGTCGGCGGATTGGACAGCCCCTCGATCGAAGCGGCCCTGGAGCCGTATCCCGAGTTTGCCGCCCGGCTGAAGGCCACCGGAGCCCGCTATGACTTGTCGACCGTCTGGCGCCGCAAACCGACGACCTTTGAAGAACTGTGCGACGGCGTGGCGCAGACCGAAGCCAGCTTCCGCGGCCAGGCGACGGCCGCCCGCGTGGCGGACCGGATGACGGATTGGCGGCTGATGATCGTGCAGTTCCAGGTGCTCGACGCGTTGCAACATCGCTGCTGGCATTTGCTGGGCGGCGAATCGGACGAAGCGGCGCCTTCCAAGTGGCGCACCAAGGCCCGCCAGGCGCTGCGCGCGTTGGACGACAGCTTGGGCGAGCTGATCGAGCTGGCTTCGCGCCGCGGCGCGGCAGTCGTGGCGCTGAGCGATCATGGCTTCGGGCCGTTCCGCGAGAAAATTACATTGCCCGAATTGTTGGGCCGGCGCGGCCTGCTGAAACTGCCGGGCTGGGGCGCCAGCGCCGGCTTTCACTTGCGACGGGGCGGCTGGAAATTGAGAAAGAACCTCTGGCGGCGGTTTCGTCCGGGCTGCAGCACGGCGCAGTTGACGCGCCCCCTCGATAGCCTGTTGCCGGTCGATTGGCGCCGCAGCGTGGCGCTGGCCATGCACGGGGACCTGGGCGGACTGATTTATCTCAACAGCCGAGAACGCTTCGGCAGCGGCCCGGTCAACACGCCCCGGCAGCGAGAGCAGGCGCTGGCCGATACGATGGCCGCCTTCCGCGAGGCCGAACATCCGGAAACCGGCGAGCCGCTGTTCGAAGAAATCTTCGGCGTCGCTTCGCAATTCGATTGCGATCCGGTCGAGCGGATGTGGCCCGATCTGGCGGCCATTCCGGCGCCGGGCTTCCATACGCGGCACAAGTTCGATGCGGCGCCGCAACTGTTGCGCCGAGATCCGACGTTGACCGCCACGCATCGCCTGGAAGGAGTCCTGATGGTACACGCGCCGGGCGTCGCCCGCGGAGACAGCGACGCGGCCGAATTGCGGGACGTAGCGCCGACCATCTTGCAATTGCTGGGCCTGGCGGTCCCGGCCAGGATGACCGGGCGCGTGCTCTCGGAAATCCTCTCCGACAATGCTCCGGCCAGGCCGGCTGAAGCCATCGAATCGCCGACCGTCTTTCAACTGGCCGGCATCACCGACGCCGATCAGGTCTGCGTCGAAGCCCGACTGCGAGATCTGGGCTACCTCGATTGACGGCCCTGGCGCCTGCTCGCCTGGCTGCGGAAACTCCGCCGCCGCGGAAACCACCGGGCCGGTTTCCGTTCGCGCAGCAAGATGGTAGCTTGGCGTGTCGATGCGACGCGACGCAGAGCACGGGCGATTCTCGTCCGCTCGCATGGAAGGCCCGACTCGCAAACCGTTTCAGCGGGCCGGCCTGTCAAGCAAGCTGCTGAATCGGTTCACTTGGGATGCCGTCGATGAGCAAAGTGCGTTGGGGCATATTGGGCGTGGCAAAAATTGCGACCGTTAAGGTCGTTCCGGCCATGCGGCAATGTCAGCATGCCGAGGTCGCGGCCATCGCTTCGCGCTCGCTCGACCGGGCGCAACAAGCGGCCCGAGAGTTAGGACTGCCCAAGGCATACGGTTCCTACGAGGAACTGCTGGCCGATCCCGATATCGATGCCGTCTATATCCCGTTGCCCAACCATTTACACGTCCCCTGGTCGATCCAATGCCTGCAGGCGGGCAAGCACGTCTTGTGCGAAAAGCCGATCGGCTTAACGTCGGCAGAGGCCCAGGAACTGGCTGCAGCGGGCAAGCGGCATCCGCGGTTGAAGCTGATGGAAGCCTTCATGTACCGGGGCCATCCGCAGTGGGTCGCGGCCAAACGGTTGGTCGACGAAGGCAAGCTGGGACCGCTCAAGACCGTGCAAAGCTTTTTCTCCTACTTCAACCGCAACCCGGCCGACGTGCGCAACCAGGCTGATATTGGCGGCGGCGGGCTGATGGATATCGGCTGCTACCCGATCTCGCTCTCGCGCTGGCTGTTCGGCGCGGAGCCGCAGCGGGTGTTCGCCCAGATTGAGTACGACCCGGAGTTCAAGACGGATCGCCTTGCGTCGGCCGTGATGGACTTTGGCTCCGGCAGCGCCACATTCACTTGCGGCACGCAACCGGCGCCCTACCAGCGCGTGCAGATCATCGGCGCCGACGGACGCGTGGAGATTGAAATTCCATTCAACGCGCCGCCGGACAAGCCGTGCCGAATAGGGCTGCAGACGAGCGCCGGGGCGGAGGAGATCACGCTGCCGGTCTGCGACCAGTATGCCATCCAAGGCGACGTGTTCTCGCAGGCCATCCTGAACGATACGTCGGCGCCGACGCCCATCGAAGACGCCGTCGCCAATATGCAAGTTATCGAGGCTATGTTCCGCTCGGGCGCCAGCGGCCGTTGGGAAGAAAGGAAGTCGTAAGTCAGAGGGGCGGACAGTCGTCCGGGAAGTCGGCGGTTGGTAAACGGCGGGCCCGCAGCCTCTCGCGAGGCCGCCGGTTCTCCGAAGTTCGTTCGAAAGGAATCGCGCCATGAAGGTCCTCTACGTTCACCCGAGCGCGCTGATGTACTCGGAGGTCTACCTCCGGCTGGAGCCGCTCGGTCTGGAACTGGTGGCCGAGGCCACGCGACGCGCCGGACATGAAGTGCGGCTGCTTGACCTGCAAAGCTTTCGGCATGGCGATTATTTCCGCCAGCTCGATGACTGGAAGCCCGATGCGGTCGGCTTTTCGCTCAATTATCTGGCGAACATCCCCGAGGCGATCAATCTAGCCGCCGCGGCGCGGCGGCGTTTGCCCGAGTGCTTCATCTTCGCCGGCGGTCACAGCGCGAGCTTCACGGCCCGCGAAATCCTCGAGCACGCGGAAGGCGCCATCGATTGCGTGGTCCGCGGCGAAGGCGAAGAGATTTCGCCGCGTCTGCTCGAGCTTGCCCGTCACGACCGCGAGGCGATCGATGCTCTGCCCGGCGTCGTCACGCCGCGCGGCGCCGGCCCGCCGCCGCAATTGATCAAAGACCTGGACCAGGTGCAGCCGGCTCGCGACTTGCTCAAGCGGCGAAAGCGCTATTTCATCGGCAGTCTCGACCCGTGTGCATCGATTGAGTTTTCTCGCGGCTGTCC
>DASZUP010000601.1:0-4566 GCA_035547635.1 Pirellulales bacterium | reverse complement strand
GTCCGCCGCCAGGGGGGGCGGACAAACGCGGAAAAGGGAGAGGGGCGTGCTGGGGCGCGGTTTCTAGCTGATCAATCAACGCTCCACCGGGGCGAGCCCGGTAGTGGCGGTCCGGTACAAGAACGGTCACAAACTGTGGTCCCTCCGACCGTAAAAGTGCTCCATTTTCTGCATTGCCGGCCCATGCCGCCCCGCTATCCTTTTCTCCTGACTCCTGACTCCTGACTCCTGACTCCTTGCCACCGCCGCTTCACCCCGTTACCGCGTCACAACCGGCAACGGAGAGCGGCCATACTTGAAATGCGCTGCACAGGCTCCTTCGGAAGAAACCATCAGCGCTCCGATCGGTCGTTCGGGCGTGCATTCGACGCCGAACAGTTTGCACTCGTGCGGCTTGAGTACGCCTTTGAGCACTTCGCCGCACTGGGCCGCTTTCGGATCGGCCACGCTCACGCCGCGGATCGGCATCGTCTTCTCCGCATCCCAGGCGGCAAAGCTGTCGCGAATGCGCAACGCCGATTGAGCGATGAAGCCCAGGCCGCGCCATTCAAAATGCGGCCGCACTTCAAACACCTTGGCCAGGGCCTTCAGCGCCGGCAAGTTGCCTGCCCAGGGGACGACGCGGCCGTACTGATTCTCTACTTTGCTCTCGCCAGCGCGAAGTTGGCGCAAGATCATCACCAGCGACTGCAGGATATCGGCCGGCTCGAAGCCGGAAACGACGATCGGGCAGCCGTAATCGCGAGCGATGAACTCATACGGGCGGCAGCCGATGACTGTCGAGACGTGCCCCGGCCCGACAAACCCATCGAGCCGCATGTCGGGCGAGTCGAGAATGGCGCGAATCGCGGGAATGATGGTCACGTGGTTGCAGAAGACGGAAAAGTTCATCACCTGCAGTTCGCGGGCGCGCATCAACGTCAGCGCCGTCGAAGGCGCCGTCGTTTCAAACCCGATAGCGAAGAACACCACCCGGCGCCGCGGGTTCTGTTGCGCGATCCGCAGAGCGTCCATCGGCGAGTAAACAATCCGCACGTCGGCGCCGCGGGCCTTGCTTTCCAAGGGGCTGCCTTGAGAGCCGGGCACTCGCATCATATCGCCGAAGGCGGTGAAGATGCACTCCGGATCGTTGGCCAGTTCCAGCCCGTCGTCCATCCGCCCCATCGGCAGCACGCACACGGGGCAGCCCGGGCCGTGAATCAACTCCACCTCGGGCGGCAGCAGATCCTTGAGGCCGAAGCGAAAGATGGCGTGCGTGTGGCCGCCGCAGACTTCCATGATGCGGTAGTGCCGGCCCGGCTCCGCCAAACCGCGGATTTCTTCCAGCGCGTTGCGCAAGACTTCCGGATCGCGGAACTCGTCTACATATTTCATGTCAACCGCCCGAGCTCTGGTAACCTTCGACTTCTTCGCGCGCCTCGTTCGCCTCGCCCAATTGCCGGAGCAGCTCCAACTGCTCGGCCGCCTGCTCATCGCTGATCTTGCTCATGGCGAAGCCGACATGGACCAGCACCCAATCGCCCAACTGGGGCGGGCTGTCCTCCAGCAGCGCAATATTGACTTTGCGCCGCACGCCCAACACGTCAACGGTCGCCGTGTGGCGATCTTCGTCAGAGAGTTCGCTGATCTGCGCGGGAATCGCCAGGCACATGCTTCCTCCGCAATGCCGCTGAAAAAGAGAGTCGAAGGCAAGCGGAACGGATGGCAACCCTGTCTTGCGCCGCACCATCGCCGCTTTTTGAATTGTTGGACTGATCCGTCAGACTGTCAACTATCGGTGCGCGGCGCAAAGATTTGACCAATTCAATGAGAGTCGTCACAATGCAGCCGGACGTCGCTTTCGAGGAGCTCCGCAGCGCGTTCTGCGTGAAGGAGGTTCCGCGATGCACGAGCTTTCAATCGCCTGCAGTCTGATCGATACGGCCTGTGAAGCTGCCGCGCGTGAAGGCGATGTCCGCGTGACGAAGCTGACGCTTCGCGTCGGAGCGCTTTCCGGCATCGTCAAAGAATCATTGCTCTTCTGCTTCGAGCAAGCCGCCGAAGGGGGCGCCTGCGAGGGCGCGGCGCTGGAGATTGAAGAGGTTGCGGTTACCGCCATGTGCCCGCGCTGCCAAGAGCCGAAAAAGCTCGCCGATTATTCGCGATTCTGTTGCCCCGAGTGCGGGACGCCGACGCCGCAGATTGTCAGCGGCCAGGAACTGGAACTGGTGTCTCTGGAGATTCTGCCCGATGCAGCCGCGCATCCTTGAGCTTCGCACGAAGATCCTAAAGAAGAACGACGAGCTGGCGCGGGAAATGCGTGACCAGTTCGCTCGCTGCGGCGTGTTCGTCGTGAATGTCGTTTCGGGACCAGGCGCGGGCAAAACCGAATTGCTGCGGCGAACGCTCGATGCTTTGTCGCCTGAGTTGCGGGCGGCGGCGGTGGTGGGAGACCTGGCGACCGAAAACGATGCGGCTCGACTGGCCAGCAGCGGGGCGCCTGTCAAACAGATCCTGACCGGCACGATGTGTCACCTCGAAGCGGATATGGTGCGATCGGCGCTGGCCCAATGGGACCTGAATCAAATTGACGTATTATTTATCGAAAACGTCGGCAACCTGGTTTGCCCTTCCAGTTGGGACTTGGGAGAGGATTTGCGCGTGCTGCTCTGCGCATCGACCGAGGGGGAAGACAAGCCGTTAAAATACCCGACGCTGATCAACACGGCGGACGTCGTCGTGATCAGCAAGATCGATCTGGCCGCGGCCGTCGAATTCGACGCGGCCTTGATGCTGAAAAACATTCAGCAGGTGCGCCCTGGCGTTGCCGTATTGCAAACGTCGGCCCGCACCGGGCAAGGAATGGATGAGTGGCTCGCACTCTTGAGGCGTCGGCGCGAAGGTAAATGCCGCAACGCGCTCAAGGAGCAAGAGCCCGCAGAACGTGATCTCGCCGCAACCAGGATGGTTCCGTAGCAGCCTCCTGTTCTCTCGGCAACCACCGCGGTCGCAAGCGCGATCGCACTCGCAAGCGATGTTCGCTTTCCGGATTCGTTGAATCGCATGGTGTTTTCGTCTGCGCTGGCGTATGCGCGGACCGCCGATCTACGGCAAGGGCGAGCTTGATCGGCCACGCGTTCCGGCTATCGAGGGAGTGACGCAATCATGGCAGCAGCGAGTGGTAACGTGAAACCGCACGACGGACGTCCGCCCGCGGTGAAAGAAATTCACATTCTCTGGATCACGGCAGGGCTGAGCTGCGACGGCGATTCCGTTTCGGTGACTGCCGCCATGCAGCCGAGCATCGAGGACGTGGTGCTTGGCGCCGTGCCTGGCTTGCCCAAGGTGCACTTGCACAACCCGGTCTTGGCCTACGAAGTCGGGGACGACTTTCTCAAGTACTGGCATCTTGCCGACCAGGGAGAACTGGAGCCCTTCCTGCTGGTGGTCGAAGGCTCCATCCCGAACGAAGACATCAAGCAGGAAGGCTATTGGGCCGCCTTGGGAACCGACGACGAAACCGGCCAGCCGATTACGACTTGCGAGTGGATCGATCGCCTGGCGCCCAAGGCGCTGGGCGTCATTGCCGTAGGCACCTGCGCCACGTATGGCGGCATCCACGCCATGGCGGGCAATCCGACCGGCTGCATGGGACTGGCTGACTACCTGGGCTGGAGTTGGCGCTCGAAGGCCGGCTTGCCGATTGTGAACGTGCCTGGTTGCCCCGTGCAGCCGGACAACTTCACGGAAACCCTGCTGTATCTGCTGTACCAGGTCGCGGGCGTCGCTCCCATGATTCCGCTCGACGAGCAACTGCGGCCGACCTGGCTGTTCGGCAAGACGGTACACGAGGGCTGCGATCGGGCCGGCTATTACGAGCAAGGCGATTTCGCCCACGAGTACGGGTCGCCCAAGTGCCTGGTCAAGATCGGCTGCTGGGGGCCGGTGGTCAACTGCAACGTTACCAAACGCGGCTGGATGGCGGGCATCGGCGGCTGTCCGAATGTGGGAGGCATTTGCATCGGCTGCACCATGCCTGGTTTCCCCGACAAGTTCATGCCTTTCATGGACGAGCCGCCGGGCGCCCGAGTGTCGACCAACCTGGTTAAGAGCTACGGCGGCGTTATTCGCTGGCTGCGCCATTTCACCAATACGACGCTCAACAAGGAGCCGAAGTGGCGCCATCCCGGCCACAGGCTGACCACCGGATACGACCAGGCGACCTATGCCTCGGCAGGAAGGAGAATGTAACAACATGGCCACCGCGGAAAAGAAGACCGAAGGGGAGACTCGCAAGCTCGTCGAAAAGTCGTGGGATCCGATCACCCGGATCGTGGGCAGCCTGGGCATCTTCACCAAGATCGACTTTGACAACAAACAGGTGGCCGAGTGCCACAGCACGTCGTCGATCTTTCGCGGCTACAGCATTTTCATGCAAGGCAAGGATCCGCGCGACGCCCACTTCATCACCAGCCGCATTTGCGGGATCTGCGGAGACAACCACGCCACCTGCGCCAACTACGCCCAGAACATGGCGTTCGGCGTCAAGCCGCCGGCGCTGGGCGAATGGATCGTCAATCTGGGCGA
>DASZUP010000600.1:0-3962 GCA_035547635.1 Pirellulales bacterium | reverse complement strand
CTAGCTGATCAATCAGCGCTCCACTGGGACAAGCCCAGCGGTGGCCGAGTGGCACAAAGACTGGCACAGAACTTCAAGCTTTCCGAACCCGAGCTTCCCTCATTTTGCGAAGTCCATTCGAAAGACGAAGGACTAAAAGCAACGCCCCGGAACTCCGCGAACCAATCGCCGCGGAGCTTCTGCATTCTTACCGAAAATGCGTCTTCACGCCTTGCCGCGCTGTTCGGCCTGGGCCTGCATCTCGGTAAAGCCGGCCGCGGCTTCTTGCACGTCGGCAGGGAAGTCCGAAAACTCCTGCACCTGGCGAATCTCGATGATCTCGTTGTTGGAAGCCGGACAGCGAGACGCCCACTCGATCGCTTCCTGCTTGGAGTTCACCTGAATCATCCAGTATCCGCCCAGCACTTCCTTCGCTTCGGCGAAGGGCCCGTCAGTCACCACCGGCTTGCCGCCGGCAAACGAGACGCGAGCCCCCATCGAGGGCGGGTGCAGGCCTTCCAGCGACAACAGTACGCCGGCTTCCTGCAAGGCCTCGTTGTATTTCATCATCGCGGCCACCGCCTTGGCGTCGGGCATGACGCCGGGGTCGGCGGTCTCGTATCCGCGGGGAATCATCAGCATCATGAAGCGCATCGTTGGGTTTCCTTTTCGCTCTCGCGGTTTTAAGCTAGCCTTTCAGGACCGTTTCGGCCCGCCAAATCCAGGCTTCACTTTCATGTCGAACCAGGTAGGCGGCCATCGACAGCTCCAAAGACATTTTTTTCGAATTCTGGACGACGTCGTCTGGCAGGCGTCGAACTGGCGAGCTGAGTTCTCATAACGAGTTACTATAGTGCGTCTTACGGCGGCGTCGAGCTAGCGGGGAGGAAACGACGACGAGCGAAACCGTGCCGGCTGCGCGAGCGCAGCTCCGTGAGGCTGATTTGAGACCTTCAAGCCGCTAAGCTCACTGGTCGAACTCGGCGCGTGGTCTGCCATTTGCAACGCATTCGGCCGGTACAAATTGCGGAAGGGCTTTTTCCCGATGAATTGGTTCATGCGACCGGCCGGGATCGTCCTGGCGGCTGTGATCTTCTGGTCGGCCAGCGATCAAATTGCGCTCGCCGCCTACCAACAGCCGGCAGCGCGCGAAACGAAGTCGGACAAGAGTTCCACCGCTTGGGGCTGGCTGAAAAAGCGAGTCTCCCAACTCCAATCCGCCGCCAAGCGTCGGGTGTTGGGAACGGAATCAGCCAAGAGCGATGGCGCGAAGGCTCAGGCCGCAGACAAGCCCGATCGGCTTGGCTGGACGTTTCACGATATCGACGCCCAGCGTGCGCTCGACGAGCTCGAACGTTTCGGCCTGAAGCTCCCCGTCAGCGTTGCAGGGCGGCTGACGCTGCGCGTGCGCGTCGGCGTTCCCTGGCGTCACGTGTTCACCGCCAAGGACTATCGCCTGTTCGGTTTCGTCCAGTCGGATCGTTTGACGGTGGCGGGCATTGAACTCGACCAGCTTCGTTTCGGTTTGTCGTACATTGACGGACTGCTGCGGCTCGAAAAACTGCAACTGACCACGCCCGACCTGGCCGCTGCCGAGGACGCGCTTCGCCTGAGCGGTTCGGCCGAAGTGCAGCTTGAACCTCGCGGCGACTTGACCGCCCGGCTGGATTTCGAGCGGCTCAGCCTGGGCCGCATTCTCGAGCAAGCCGGCCAGGCGGTCGTCGCGGCCAGCGGCGAAGCGGCCGGGCATGCGGAAGCCAGGGCGCCGGTCGACCGGCTGCGCGACCTGGCGGCGTGGAACGCCCAGGGGCGCGTCAATGTGAAGCAGTTGAGCGTGCCCGGCGTTCCGCATGCGGAGCTCGAAGCGAATCTGCGGTTTGAACAAGGAACCGCCTCATTATCCAAGTTCACGCTTCGCTCCGCCGACTCGCCCCTATCTGCCACGGGCAGCGCCACGGCGCAACTGCAACCGCCGGGCGACTTGACCGCCCGACTGTCGTTGGAGCATCTCGACGTGGAGAGCCTGGCGAGCGCGGCGCCGCAACTGGCCGGCATGGCCAGCGGTCGCCTTGCGGTGCAGGCGGAAACAAGCGTTGCACTGAAGCGCATACAAGACGCCGCCGCCTGGCAGGCCGATGCCTCGCTGACGGCGGACGATCTGCGCCTGGCCGGGCTGCCGCCGGCGCAGATCAGCACGACCTTGAAACTGGCCGAGGGAATGTTGACCGCGAGCCGGATTGACGGCGACGCCGAGTTTTTTCATCTGGAAGGCTCCGGGCGAGTCGGCGTTGGCAGCCCGTTCGATTATTCCGCCACGCTGCAACTCACCAGCAGCCGGCTGTCTCGGCTCAACCAGTTGCACGCCGACCTGCGGCTGCCCGTCGAAATCGGCGGCCGCGTGGGAGCTTCGGCCGTGTTGAAAGGCGCGCTCGAGCCGAACGAGCTCTCGGCCCGCGGCGGAGTCAATGCGCGAGACCTGCGCATCGCGGGCGTCGCCGTCGAACGGCTGGAGCTGCGCTATCAGGCCAATTCTCAAGAGTTGCAACTGCATCCGCTCAACGCGGGTCTGTCGGGCGGGACGGTCAGCGCTTCGGTCGTGGTTCCCTTCGCCGCCGAGAGTCAACTGCGGGCCGGCATTCGCTGGGACCGATTGCAAATCGGGCCGCTTGTCCAGCGCTTCGCCGCGCTGCCCGAGGCGCTTCAAGCGCGGGCGACCGGCACGCTGCAGGCGCGGATCCCGCTGAACCGTCTGCGCGATCCGGCGGCTTGGGATGCGCAGGGCCGCGCCGACGTCGACCAGTTGAGCTTCGGCGCCGTGCGCGGCGCCCGTGCAGGAGCCGATGTTTCCCTGAAGCACGGCACGTTGCAGTTGCAAAAGCTGACGGCGACGGCCAACCCCATGCGGCTCGACGGCTCGGTGCGGCTGGGCGTTGCAGCGCCGTACGACTACGCCTTCAAGCTTGCGCTGGGCAACGCGGATCTGGCGCTGTTCAACTCGCTGCCCGTCGCCGCGCGGCCGCCGTGGCGTCTGGCCGGCCGTGCCGGGGTTTCGGCGGATTTCAGCGGCTCGCTCGAACCGTTCAAGGCCAAGGGAAAAGGCGCCGTGCTCGGGCGCCAGCTTCGCGCCGATGGCTTGCGGGTCGATTCGTTCCGCGCCGATTTCTGGTCCAACGAGCGGCAGTTCGGTTTGAGCGGCATCGACGCCGAACTGTATCAGGGCAAAGCGACCGGCCAGTTGACCATGCCAATTGCCGCCGACGCGTCAGGCGCCGTCGCTGTAAGCTGGAATCGGCTGCAGGCCGGTAACTTGCTGAAGGATTTGCAGATCGCACCGAGCGGTCCCATCGGGCGTTCGGAAGGCCGCATCCATGCGACGATGGACGCCGGCAAGTTCAGCGATCTCGCTGGTTGGAAAGGCGACGCGGAAGCTTCGGTTGAAGACGTACGCGCTTATGGCTGGGCCATCCGTCGCGCTGCGGCAAAGGCCCGCTTGAACGACGGCCTGCTGCATCTGACGGAGCTGAGCGTCCGGTCGACTCCCCGCGCCGGCGGCAAGCCCGCAACCATCGACGGCTCAGGGCAAGTCAAGCTGACGGCGCCGTATGATTTTGAAGCTCAGCTCGAGATCGCCGCCTTCGACCTGGCGGGAATCAAAGGCTTGCCCGAAAGTTTGCGGCCGGCCGTCGACGTCGGAGGCGACGTCAAGTCCTCGTTGCGCGCCAGCGGCACGCTGGACCCCTTGCGTCTGGAAGCGAAAGGCAACTTATCCGCAGCCGGCTTGCTGCTGGCCGGCGCCAAGATCGACTCGCTCTCGCTGCATTTTGCCGTCGACGAAAAGGCCGTTCAACTCAGCGAACTCGACGTGCGGCTTTACGACGGAACCATTCGCGGCGCCGCCACATTGCCGCTCATTCCTACGACGGCCGGCAGCGCCCGCGTGAACTTTCAGGAGCTCGATCTCGGCCGACTTGCCGCGGACGTCG
>DASZUP010000599.1:0-5242 GCA_035547635.1 Pirellulales bacterium | reverse complement strand
AAACCCTTACGGTTGGTCGCCGTTGACATTCAACCACGGCAAGCAGGCCGACTCCGCCTTGGCGCAGTGGCTGATGCTGCCTTGGGGCGGGCCTGACGAGATTGTGCTGCCCGGCTTTCGCACCTCGGCGGAACACGCCGCCAAAGGGCTCTCGCCCGAGCAGGCCGCCAACGAGATGTTCCTGACCCTCTGCGGCATGATGTCGACCGGGGCTCGCACGGTGTTGATTAGCCGCTGGCGGCCGGGCGGGCAGAGCAGCTACGATCTGGTCCGCGAGTTTGTCCAGGAACTGCCGGAGATGACGGCGGCCGACGCCTGGCAGCGCAGCATTGAGCTGGTTTCGGGCATGCCGGTCGACCCGCTGATGGAGCCCCGCATCAAAGCCACCGGGCAGTACGATCCTCCGCGGGCAGAGAACCCGTTCTTCTGGGCCGGATTTTTGTTAGCGGATACCGGCTCACTGCCGCGCGGTTCCGAGCCGGAGGAACCGGTCGAGGCCATGCCGTTGGTGATTCCGCCGATTGGCGCGGCGGCGGTCTTAAAGCCGCCTGCCGGCGAGATGAAACCGGACGGGGCGAACCAGGAGAACAAGCCGGCGGCCGCAGCCGACGATCCGGTGGGCGGCGGTTTGGGGCTGCGTCGTCAGGCCGGCCGAGCCAATCCGCGACAGAAAGGCGCCGGCGCCATGCCCGGTCTGCCGTCTGCCAACGGCTCGGCGGCCGCGGATCAACCGCCGCCTGGAATTGAACCGGGCGGGCCCGTCCTCGACGGCCAGTTCGGACCGGGCGCGAAAAAGAAGCGCAGCTCGGCGCGGCCGGAGCGCAAGAAGCCGGCGCCGCGAAGCAAGCGGGCAAAAGAGCGGCTGAAAGTCGAAAACTGAAGCCCTGCCCGCGGAGCACAGGCAGCCGTTTGAGTGCTGCCTGATCGTCTTAAGTTACCTGGTTTGGCAGTCGGGAAGTGCTGACGCGCCCGTACAGTCCCCCGGTTGGCTGATTTGCCGACTTTCAAGCAAGGCGCCAACTCGGCCCGACCGATACAGTTTACGCAACCCGAATTATCGGAATTGCCAGCAGGTCTTGAATCGCCTGAGGAAAGAACTCATCCAGGAGACAGGCTGAATCTCGGACGACTGCGGCCTTGGGGCGCCGCAGGGGCCGGCGAGCCAGGCCTGGCGGCTCGAAGGCATTGCATCGTTGCCGGGTCAGAATGCTCGCCGCCGGTCGCAGGGCCGCGACGACAAGTCAAGCGAGGATCACTCCATGGCGCACCGTTCTGCTTGCCTCTTAGGTGCGGCGACCTTGGCTGCCATCCTGTCGCTGCCGGCGGTTGCTCAAGAGTATTCAAACGGCGGCCACGGAGCGGCCGGACGCGGACCGGCAATTCTTACTCCCGTGGAGGCGTTCGGGGTTCATCCGCCTGGCATCGACCCTGCCGACACGCAGCATTGGGTTTCGCGCTGGCGCCAACGATTCATTCCTTACTATGCGCCGGTATCCCCGGTCGCGTCGACGGCCCGCTGGAAGCCCTGGGCCTATCATCCCTTGTTTCCGTATTACACCCCTTATTACCTCGGTTACTCTCCCCATCGACACTCGAATCCGCCGCCGCGGCGGTACGGCTCGGACGGTTGGGGACGGGGGCCGCAGCCTGATTCCTCGCTGCCCGACGACCCGGAAGACACGCCGCTCGATTATGCAGCGTATACATCGGTCATTGAAGACGACACCACGTTCTGGAATATGGGCGGCAACGGTCTCGTTCCGTACGGCTCTTCCGAGACGGGCGGTGCGAGGCAGCCTGATTTGATTGACGCGATCCAAGCGGGCCGCCCCCATTGCCGCATCCGCGGGCATGTCCGCCGCGCGGCGCCGGCCGGGCCCGCCATTGTCTCGCCTGTGGAAACCGCAGAACAACAAGAACGAGTAAGCGACCGCGAGCCCAACTCAGCGAGCCGCCGGCGCAGCGCGCCGGCGGAATCGATTCCTCCTGGCGGAATTTCGGAGTGACGCCTGAGAGAATGAGAGCCGTCGATGAGTTGGCGCCCCGAGCATTCGAGCGAGTCAATTCCGTGCCTGAAGCCCGGGCGAAGACGCATTCTTGCGTGTAATGGTATGCATCGTCGTCCCGCGAGAGAGTCAGTTGTCCGTCCGCATCCGGGTTCGCAGAGGCGCCGCGGAATCGCCTCTTGTACTGGCGCCGGCATCACGGGTTGAAAACTGCCACGAGCAATTGAGTAAGTCAGCAAGTCAAAGTCTAGCGAGTCAGCATCTGTGAAGCTGCGCCAGCATTCCGGTGCTTCGGTCATTGCCGCGCCGCCGCTGCGCCCATGCTTAACCGCAATGACCGCCAGGCGGCTGATCGCTCTGTGCATCGTACTTCATCTCCAGGCCGGGCAGGCCCGCTGCCAAAGTCCTAGCTCGACCTATGCAAACGTGCATGCGGTACGCCGCACCGCTGCACGCAACCAAGCCTATCCTTCCAGCCATAACGCGTCGCAAGACCGTTCGCATGGTCGGCAACATCGGATGACTGCCTCGACCCACCGCACGCCGATCAAGCCGCGCGGCGCTGCGTCGCGACGGCCGCCGCCGCCGTCGCGAGAAGGCCCGGCGCAACCCGCGGCCCAGGTTGCATTTCGAGCGCAGTCCTTGCAGACGGCGCCGCCGCAGTCGCACAGCCAGGTGCGATTCATGCAGGCGCCGCAAGCTCCGCCCGATGCTGGTCTCATGCGGCCGAATGCGCCCCCTCGCCTCGACGAGCAGCCGCTCGTCGATATACCGGCGCCGCTCAAGCGGCCTCCTCAGCCCAGCGCCAAGGCGCCGCTGGAATTGGCGGCGCCGGCCGGAGGCGAAACGGTGAGCCTTCCGCTGCCGCCGCTGGAGCCCGGCGATCTCCGCTTGCCTATCAACCTGGCAACGGCCTTGCGGTTGGCGGACGGGCGGCCGTTGATTGTCGCCGCCGCTCAAGCCAGCGCGTGGTCGGCCGAGGCTCAATTGCAAAAGGCGAGCGTACTTTGGGTGCCAGCGTTCATGCTCACGGCGAACTATAGCCGGCACGACGGACCGATCGATTTCAATCAAGGGATCAACGTGCCGCAAGGCGTCGGCATCTATGGCCAGCCGGCGCCGGGCGGCTTTGGCAAACCGCTCAATCAGAACATCAACTGGTTCATCGCGGGCGTGAGCCTGTACCAGGTTGTCGCCACGACGGACGCTATCTTCCAGCCGCTGGCCGCGCGGCAAAACCTGGACGCCAAACGCTGGGACATCCAGACCGCCAAGAACGACGTTGTGTTGGAGGTCGCTCGGTGTTACTTCAACGTCCATCGTTTTCGCGGGCAATACGCCGGCGCCATTTTCGCCGTTCAGCAAGGGCGGAAGCTGGTCGCGGCGATCAATACGATCGGGCGAGACCTGGCCCCGGAAGTTGAGACGGACCGTGCGCGAAACCTGCTGGCCTTCCTGGAACAGCAGGCCATCTCCGCCCGCGCCAACTGGCGGGTGGCCAGCGCCGATCTGACGCAGCTCCTGCGTCTCGACGCCCGCGCCGTCTGCGAGCCGTTGGAGCAAGACCATCTGCAGGTCACGTTGTTGGAGCCCTCGCGTCCTCTGGACGAATTGATTGCGATTGGTTTGCGCAATCGGCCTGAGCTGGCCTCGCGGCAGGCGGAAATCAAGGCGGCGCTGGTCCGCATCCGCCAGGAAAAAATGCGTCCGCTGCTGCCTTCCGTGCTGCTCACCGGCTGGGAGACTCCTGGCGGCATGGTGCCGCAAGCGTCGATCTTCGGCACCGGCAAAGGCAGCAAGGTAAACAACTGGAGTTTTCGCGATGACGTCAGCGGGCAGTTGATCTGGCAATGGGACAGCTTTGGTTTCGGCAACCTGGCTCTGGTCAAGAAACGGCGCGGCGAGCAGTCGCAAGCCATCGCCAAACTGATGAGGGCGCAAGACGCCGTAGCGGCGGAGATCAACCAGGCGCAGGCTCAGGTTCAGGCGGCTGCGGCGCGCGTGGTCCAGGCGGAGCGTTCGCTGCGCACCGGACTTGTCACCTACCAAAGAAGCTTCGAAGGCCTCGGGCAGACCCGGCGTTTCGGAGACGTGCTGGAATTGATCTACCGGCCGCAGGAAGTCGTCTACGCTCTGAAGATGCTGCATCAGGCATTCAACGAATACTTCAACACCGTGGCCGACTACAACACTTCGCAGTTCATGTTATTCCACGCGCTAGGCTATCCGGCCCGAGAGCTCACGTACTTCCGGCCGCCAGGCGAAATCGTCCCGGTCAACACCCAGCGGGCAGGTTATCTGCCGGCGGTGGGAACGGGACCGCCGTCCTCGCCACGCTAAGGAGCAGAAAGAATGTTATCGGTAGACGTTTGCCGCGAACGCGTTCGGTTGCAGTCCGCGGATCACGGCGCGACATTGGCAGCGGCCTTTTGGATTGCGCTTCCGCAGTCAGGCCGCGCCCGTTGCGACGTTGTGGGATTTGCCTTTTGCTTTTTGGCCATTCTGTCATGCGCGAGCGTTCTGATCTGGCCTTGCACATCGAGTTGCGCGGCGCCGCCGAGCCAACCGACCGTCAGAGTCGCGTATCAGTCTCCGGTTCGGGCCGAGGCGCTGCCTCCGCAAGGGCCCGCGATGCCATCCGCGAGAGGAGTGCCGGCGCGCGGAGCAAGTGAAGACACTCGCACGCCCGTCGAACTTGGACTGCCGGCGCAGCCGAGCCGGTTGTCGCCTCTGGAAACTTCTCCGCCGAACGACGGAGAAGTGGCGAGACTGGCAGTCCCCAAGCCGGAACCGGGCGATCTGCGCTTTCCGATCAACCTGGCCACGGCATTACGGCTGGCCGACGTGCGGCCGCTGATCATCGCCGCCGCGCAAGCTAGCGCGTGGGTGGCCGAGGCCCGGTTGAACAAGGCCAAGACCCTCTGGGTTCCCGATTTGAACCTCGGCTTTGACTACACCCGCCACGATGGCATCGGGCCGGATACGCTCAATGGGCAGAATATCCCGAAAGGAATCAATGCCCTCGGCCAATATGATCCCAGCTCGTTTGGCAAGCCGCTCGTCCAGAACGTGAATTTCTTCTATGGGGGCGGGGCTCTATTCTTGATGCAGTACGCCACCGACATCATCTTCGAGCCGCTTGCCGCGCGGCAAACGCTCAATGCCGCGCGGTGGAGCGTGCAGACGGCGAAGAACGACGCCCTGTTCTTGACCGCCGACGCTTATTTCGAGGTGCA
>DASZUP010000598.1:0-4513 GCA_035547635.1 Pirellulales bacterium | reverse complement strand
GCTGCTCGACGTGCGGCAAGATCCAGAACAGGGCCGAATAGCCGCTGTAGGCCGTGTTGCGACTGGCGCCCGTGGGTCCAGGGAGCCAGTTGCCGCTGGTGTAAGTTTCCTTCGGCGGGCCGTCGAAGTAGGTGCCCGGCGCCAACACCGGATTAGCCGAAGCCCAGCCGCCGACGACCGGATAGGCGGGCTGAATGAGCTGCGCGAAGCTGGTGGGGGCGCTGCCGGTCGTGAACCTCGTGCCTTCGCCGGTGGAAGGAAACTTCTTGTGCTCGTCGTGGAAATTGTGCAGACCCAGGCCGATCTGCTTCAGGTTGTTCGCGCACGTGTTGCGGTTGGCGGCTTCACGAGCCCGCTGAACCGCCGGCAACAGCAAGGCGATCAGCAAGCCGATGACCGCAATGACCACCAGCAGTTCAACCAAGGTGAAACCCTTGGAACGTTGATTGATCTTCATAACCGTTGAGTTCTCCATTGAACCATTTTGAAAGACGAAACGTATAGTTTTTTGCACATATCAATCTCAAGCATCCTGCGATGCCGGGGGGCCAATCCGTGCGCTGATTGCTCTGCATCCTGGCGGAGCCAATCATTGCGGCATACCACCTCCTTTGAAACGGGCTGCATTTTCTTCGCGTTGCTCGCTCTTCGGCCCGTTCCGGCCGGCCAGCGATGGGCAAATTATGGCAAGCCCGCTTTAGCGCTTGATGGGGGAAACATTAGGATTGCGTTAAATACCTAGGACCCAATCGGGAAAAACCTTAGCAACGCTTGCCGAATACGGTGCGGCAATACTTCTCCGGGTTGCGACGCCCGATCAACCGAGAAGCAAGTCACGCGACGTCGACAAGAAGTGATCAGAACGCGATCGAAGAGCGAAGCGATCGGCCCAACAGAGCAGCAACTTCGCCCGGGCGTGAAGACAACGCAGCGCAGCCGACTAAATCGGCCCCCGCTGAGACGAGCTCACTTGGCCTTCTTGGCGGCTTTCTCGGGCTTTGCGTTTTTGAGCATCATCTCGCCGTTGAGCCACCACTCAAGCTCTTCGTCTTGCGAGAAGTAAAACGGCGCCTTCTCAAGCTTTCCCTTGCCTGGAACCTCGACCGTGACGGGCACCACGCAATCGAGAATCGGCTCGTTTTTCTCGTAGCCACGCAGTTGTTTTGAGACGGCTCCCAGCTCCACCTTGACTCGCGACTCGGAAGTGGCCTCGGCCCAACCCTTGGGACGCACCGCGTCGTACCAGCGTCCCAAATCTTTGACGGTGCCGGGAAAAGCCAGCCGCTTAACCTGGCGCCACTCGCCGCGCGCCAAGGCCGTGGCCGCGAACTTCGCGCGGGCCTCGAGTTCGCCGGGGATCGGTACTTCAGGCTCCGTCAGCGCCTTAATGCCAAAGCCCAACGCTAACAAGCAAATGCCCCCCAACACGATCTGCCAAGCGCGAGGCAACGCCGCCACCCACCTCTCAAACCGCGACTGGGTCTCCTCCGCGATCATATCCGCCGGGTCGGCGTCGACGGCTTGAGGCGGGCGCTCGCCCGAAACCGTGCCGTCCAACGTGACGTGAAATACCTTCTTGCATTGCTTGCAAGTAAACGTGCGATCGAGACGGGAAATCTTGACCTTGCCCTCCAACCCGCAACGGGGGCACTGGACCGGCAGATACTGATATTCTCCGTCCGGCACATTGGCGGGCGGCCCGCCTTTTGCCTTCGCGCCGGCTCCTCCAAGAGCGGGTTTCCCCGCAGAAGCTCCAGCAGGCTTGCTTCCGGTTTGCTTTGGCGATTGCTCTGGCACGAAATTGCTCGAAAACACGGATGGGGTGGAATCGCATGTCAAACTACTGGCCAAATACAAGAAGACTGTGTGGGAATTGTGAAAATTGTGTGATCGACGCTTTCCGCCGAATAGGAAAGCAGGGACATCCTTACGGGAAAAACAGCTAAATCATGGGGACTCAGTGGGCAGAATTCCTAGGCTGGAATCGTCCGACGCGACAGCTGGCGCCTCGCCCTTCGACCCCACGGCCGGCCGTTCTGCCAACCGGATTTATATGGCGATCATGAGCCTCGCGTGAGATTTGGCCTATTCACGCCCATTGCGTAAGAAAACCGTTGCCCGATAGGCCGGGCGTTGGTTTAATCCTCCGCGGCCCGCACATTGCTTTCGAGGTTTCAAGGGACGAACTGACGGCTTTCTGCCACAGCGTCGCGGCGGTCGACCAGCCTTGATCCGAACGGTCTCCCCGTGCGCCGGCCAGCCCCTGACAATGCTTCCCGGGCGCAGCGAAAAGGAAAGGCTTGACATGCAATGCCCCCATTGCAATCAACCCGCCCAGCGGCTCGCCAACGCCGCGAGACTGTCGTATCAATGCGTCGTTTGCGGTCGCATCTGGCGCCCGCGCACGACATTGGGCGGCCCAACCGGCGCCCCAGCTTCGCTCGACCCGCTGTCCGGCGCCAGCGCGGGCGAATCGAGCGTGACGATCAGGTGGCGAGCCCCTCCCAAGCGATTGATCACTCCGACGCGCGCCGTGCTGGCGGCCGCAACCTGTTGCTTGCTCCTCTTCGCCGCGTGGGGCGTGCAAAAGGCCCGCCATGCGCTTTCGGCCAGGCCAGAAGACGAACCGGCCCCGGTCGGCCAGGCGCCGTTGGAAACGCCGCATGCAAGCTGGATGGTTGACCCGGCCCAGGCGGCGCAATTGGGCGAAGAGGCGGGAATTGGCCGATATCGCCTCCGCATTCCCGAAGGCTTTGCAACGTTTCCCGTCCGGCAGCAGCCTCGCTGGCTGCCTCGCAACGCCACGTTCCATGGCATCGGCTGGCTACAAACGCCTGAGCGCAAGGCGTTGCTGGTGGTCCACGAGGTGAAGTATGCAACGGCTGCGGCCAACGGCGCCGACCTGGAAGCCGCTTTGGACCGCTTCTATGATCGACTGCAACAGCACGTCAGGGCTACGGGCTTCTCCGCACGCCCCCTGCAGGGCGGCACGCTGGGCGACAAGCCGTTCATCAAAGGCGCCTTCTCAGGCAAGTTGCGATTCGACCAGGACCTTCCCAGAGTCGAGCGGGCAGGACAGGTCATCATCTATTTGGAAGGCGAGTCGGAATTTACGGCCTACTTCTTCTGCGACGACGATGCGGGCCGCGAGCTATTCAGCCAGCTCGAAACCGCGTTGGTCACGCTGCGGATAACCGGCCCGTCGGCGGTCAACGCCAAGAACGCAGAATAGGCATCGAGTTCGGCCGACGTCCTGGGCGCCGAGCACTCGCGAGCCGTTGCCATTCCCATCGCAACGAGCGGTCTGAGCATGGCTATAATACGTCGCGGCACAGAGAAAGCGGTGCAACGTCGCATTTTTTTGACGTCTCGACCTTCGCTGAGGAGCCAGAGCCAACATGGAACCCGCGATCAAGCAATATGACGATGAACCGCCCATGCCGGCGTCGGAACGGAGCGCCTGGCCTTATCGCAGGGCGCTAACCGTCGCCAGCCTATGCATGTTGACGGTGACGATGCTGATTTCAGGCACTGCGAATGCGGCAGAGAAGGCGCCGCGGGTGAACACGTTGCGGGCGCCTGAAGGCGGCATTCAGCCGCAAGCGGCCGTCGGCCGCGAGGGGACGCTGCATCTGATTTATTTCCTCGGCGATCCCCGCCATGGCAATCTGTTCTACGTAACGTTGGCCGTGAATGGCGACGACTTCAGCAAGCCTCTGCCCGTCAACCGGCGCCCCGACAGCGCGGTGGCGATCGGCAATGTGCGCGGCGCCCATCTCGCCTTAGGACGAGACGACCGCGTGCATGTCGCGTGGATGGGTTCGGATAAGGCTGCACCCAAAGCCCCGGAAGACGCCTCGCCGATGCTTTATACAAGACTCAACGACCAGGGGACCGAGTTCGAGCCGGAGCGCAACGTTATCCAACGCCACGTCGGGCTCGACGGCGGCGGCTCCCTGGCCGCCGACGAACAAGGCAACGTGTACGTCGCCTGGCACGCCCCCGAGGCCGGCCGAACGGGAGAAGCGAACCGGCAAGTCTGGGTGGCGCGCAGCGAGGACGAAGGCCGTACTTTCGCCCCGGAACAGCCGGCAACACAAGGCGGCGGATGCTGCGCCTGCTGCGGAATGCGGGCCTTCGCCGATCGCGACGGGCGCCTTTACCTGCTGTACCGCTCGGCGAGCGAGACCGTACATCGAGACATGTTTTTGCTCGTCTCGCAGCAGGAGGATGCGGGGTTCGCGTCGAGCCGCATTGCTCCGTGGGAAGTTCCAGCTTGCGTGATGAGCACGGCCGCCTTGTCCCCGGCTCCGTTCGGCGTGCTAGCCGGCTGGGAAACCGAGGGCCAGGCCTATTTCGGGGTTGTCGATGTGAACAGCGGCAAGCTGTCGCGCAGCATTGCCGCACCGGGCGACGCCAAAGACCGAAAACATCCCGCGGTGGCCGCCAACCAGCGCGGCGAGGTCATCCTTGCCTGGACCGAGGGCATGGGATGGAATCGAGGCGGCGCCGT
>DASZUP010000597.1:0-7146 GCA_035547635.1 Pirellulales bacterium | reverse complement strand
GTTGGCCGGCGCCGTGGAAGTGCATTTGAACGAGTTGCTGCGCCGAGACGGGAACAGCGAGTCGAGCGCGCAGGGTCGTTAGGAGTTGCGAGAGATGAATGCGGCGGAAGGCGAAAAATTACTAGCGGACGTCGAGGCGTTTTGCACGGAACTGCGCCCGGGCGAGGAACTGTGCTACGTGGAGCACCGCCATAACGATCAGACGGTCGCCTTGGCGAAAAAGCACAACGTGTTGGCGATGCCCGTTCCGGTCGAATATGGCGGCCGCGGCGCCGATGCGCTGACTTACGCACGAGCCCTGGCGCGGATCGGCCGCGAAGGGACCGGCGTGCGGACGTTCTTCTCCGGTCACACCTCGATCGGCGAATATCCGATCTATCGCTACGGCAACGCCGACTTGTGCCGCCGCTATCTGCCGCGAGCAGCCGCCGGCGAGTGCATCTTGGCCTTCGGCCTGACGGAGCCGGAAGCCGGTTCGAACCCGCTGGAACTGACCAGCACCTACCGTCGCGAAGCGGACCGGTTCGTACTCAACGGCGTGAAGTACTTGATCTCCAACGGCTCGATCGCCAACGCCGTGATCGTCTTCGCGTATCCCGAAGGGAGCGAAGGCGCCCAGCGGCGGATGAGCGCCTTTGTCGTCGATACGACGGGCGAGACATTCGAGACCGAGGACCTCCCGGCCAAGCTGGGCATGTTCACTGCCAACACGGGCATGTTCCAGATGACGGAGCATCCCGTGCCGCTGGAAAACCTGCTGGGAGAAGAGGGCAACGGCTTTCGGATCGCGATGGGCACGCTCGTGTCAGGCCGGCTCAGCGTGGCCGCCGGCTGTCTGGGCGTGATCGAAGACTGCCTGGCGGAATCGCTGGAGTATGCCAAGTCGCGGATGCAGCACGGCAAGCCGATCGGCCGGCACCAGTTGGTGCAAGAGCATTTGGCGCAGATCGAGATGCACCGGGCCACGAGCGACGCCATGATCGAGCGCGCGGCATTGGCCAAGCAAGCCAGCGATGAGCAGCCTGGGGATGCAAAGCTGGCGGCGGCGGCAGACCTGGCCGTGGCCGCAGCCAAGCTGCATATTACGAATGCGGCCTGGGACGCGGCCGACCGTGCGGTGCAGATTTTCGGCGGCCGGGGCTTTTCGGAGTTGTACCGGGTCGGCCGTCATTTGCAGGACGTGCGCGTCTGCCGCATCTACGAGGGCACCGACGAGATCATGAAGCTCAAAATCGCCGCGGCGCTGTTAGGCAAGGATTTCGCGGCGTTTCATTGATCCGCCGGTTTTGCCTCGCCCAGCTTCTCGCGAACTCGTTCCCAGCCGTGACGGATGGTTTGATCTGCGGCGGCTTTGACCAGGCCGTTGGGAATGGCGCCCAATAGACCGCTGACGCTGTCAATCCTGCCGCGCCACTCGAGCTTTGAGCCGGCCTCGTCCGGAGATACGGACATTTCCGAAGAGATCTGCATCGCCGCGCCAATGCCGCGCACAGCGATCTGCATCTCAGCCGCTTCCGGCGGTTCGACGCGGGCTAATGAGATGGTCAGCTTCAACGTGCCGCGGAGAAAGGAAAAGCCGGGCTTGACCACGCAATTCAGCGTTCGGTCATCGACGACTTCCGCCGAGACCAGGTCCGGCACGCTGCGCGAGAGCGTGTCGAGGTCGGTTAAAACTTCAAACAACCGCGCGGGAGCGGCCTGAAACCGCTCCACTCCGCCAAATTCCGTAAGCGCCTGCGACATGCTGGAATGATATCCGTTCGAAGGCGATGCGGTCCAAGCACTGCAAGGGGCTGAATCTCCCCGCGAGCCGCCCCGGCCGCCGGTTGGCGAGCCGCCGCAGGCGCCTTGGAGGCGACTCAACTCACTTGCGCTTTCTCCGCGACCGCGCGCTTCCCTTTTTCTTACCCGGCGCCGTCAGCGGCTTGGCCAACGTGACCTGGAGCTTCTCGGCGATGACGAAGGCCTGGCTGGGCGCATTGCCGCCGACTTGCGGGGCCTTGAACGCTTTTCCCTTGACGGAAACTTCGTCGCCTTTGCTCGCCAGCAGGTAGTTGCTGAGGTCGAGCTCAATCTCGCAGTCGTCGGCCACTTCTGCCTTGACCGCCTTGCCCGGAACGGCGATCTGAAGTTGCTTGTTCTTGTAGGACCGGATCTGGCCGATGATGACGTAGTTCACCGGACCATTCTTTTCGGCGTCCTTGAGGCTTTCTCCCGGCGCCAGATCGGCCTGCAGTCCGATCTGGTACGTCTCCGAAGGTTCGACGACCTGTAGCTTTTTGATCTTCTCTTCGACGACGCCTTTGTTCGACATCTTCGCCATGAAACGAACGACCAGGCCGGGCGCCAAGAAGCCTGGTTCGGCCGTGCCGGTCACGGTGATCTCCTTGGTCTCTGTGGGCGACACGCTGGCGATCACCGTTTTGCCGTCGCTGTCCTTGAACATCACCCCCTCGGGACCGACTTCGCTGACGCTGCCGCTCCCGTCGTACGGTTCGGTCGCCTGGCTCTGGAACTTCGGAAACTGAGCTCTTGGGAATTGAGCTGCAGCTTGCGAGCCGACTGCAACGACCAAGGCGCCAGCCAGTAGCGACGCGGCGAAACGCTTCGAGTGCGACATGAGATCGAGCCTCCAGGGTTCCAAAGAACCGGGTTGCGAGGGAACTGCGTTGCTAGCGAACAGCGATACTCAAGGGGGGGACGCGGCGTTGCCACGGGACAACCGTGGAGAATTCGGCGGATGTCTCGAGAAAACCGGACCGTAACGCCCTCAGACTAACAGGATTACCACAAAGTTGCCAATGATTTTCCGTGAGTTGCCAGACTGAGCCTCGACCGCGACAATGCGCACGAGGGCTGTTGGAACGCATCTTTCGCCCCAGTACGCAACGTCCAACGGCAAACGTCTTACAATTTGTCGCTTCTTTCTACGGCCCGCGCCATGTCGTCGCAAGTTTCCCGGATCACCGTGCCCACGTTTGTCGCCATGAAGGCGGCGGGGCAGAAAATCAGCATGCTCACCGCCTACGACCACACCATGGCCGGCCTGCTCGACGCCGCAGGAATCGAGGCGATTCTGGTGGGCGATACGCTCTCGATGGTCGTACAAGGCCGCGAAAACACGCTGCCGGTCACGCTGGATGAAATCATTTACCACGCCGAGATGGTGGGCCGCGCCGTGCGGCAGGCGCTGGTGGTGGTTGATTTGCCGTTCCCCAGCGGCCATCTCGGCGCCTACCAGGCTGTCGAAAGCGCGGCCCGCATCCTCAAGGAAACACACTGCCAGGCGGTCAAATTGGAGGGGGGCGCCGAACAGGCGGAAGTTATCAAGGCGCTGGTCTCGGCCGGCATTCCGGTCATGGCCCATTGCGGTCTGCGGCCGCAGAGCGTACACGTCCTCGGCGGCTATAAGGTACAGCGAGACGAAGACCGCCTGATGCACGACGCCAAGGCGGCCGAAGCGGCCGGCGCCTTTTCAGTGCTGTTAGAATGTGTTCCGGCGGCGCTGGCTGCGCGGATCACCAAAGCTTTGAGCGTGCCGACGATCGGCATCGGCGCCGGGCCGGACTGCGACGGCCAGGTGCTGGTCTCGCACGACATGCTCGGTCTGACCGGAGGCTACGTCCCCCGGTTTGTCAAACCGTACGCCGACCTGCGCAGCACCATTACCGACGCAGTAGCCCGCTACCGCGAAGACGTCCGCGAAGGCCTGTTCCCCGACCAGGAAAGAACGTTCAGGTAAGTCGGAATTCGGAATGCGGAATTCGGAGACGCTTGAAGCCTTGCACCATATCGCTTCTGAACTCTCCGCATTCCGCATTCCGCATTCCGAATTTGCAACGCCTCGCGTCATCCATTCCCCAAAACTCCAACCCGCCGCGCGCCATGAATCTCCTCTCTCAAGAGACCAGTCCTTATTTATTGCAGCACGCGAATAATCCGGTGGATTGGCGGCCGTGGGGGCCGGAAGCGCTGGAGTTGGCGCGCCGAGAGGAGAAGCCGATCTTTCTGTCGATCGGCTACTCGGCCTGCCATTGGTGCCACGTGATGGAGCACGAAAGTTTCGAGAATCCGGCGATTGCGCGGCAGATGAACGAGCACTTCGTTTGCATTAAGGTCGACCGCGAGGAGCGGCCGGACCTGGACCAGATCTACATGAACGCCGTGCAGTTAATGACCGGGCGGGGCGGTTGGCCGATGTCGGTCTTCCTGACGCCCGATCTGCGACCGTTCTACGGCGGCACGTACTGGCCGCCGAGCGGACGGATGGGTATGCCCGGGTTCGACCAGGTGCTCACGGCCGTCGCCGAGGCCTGGCGCGAGCGTCGCGGGCAGGTCGAACAGCAGGCGGGCGAATTGACCGCGGAAGTTCAGCGCGTCGCCAGCCTGGCCGGCGCGCCGGGCGAGCTTGGCGAAGAGCCGTTGCGCGCGGCCGGCGCTTCGCTCGAGCGGATTTTCGACTTTCGCAACGGCGGCTTCGGCGGCGCGCCAAAGTTTCCGCATCCAATGGATCTGCGCGTGCTACTGCGGCGCTGGCGCCGCGAGCCTCGCGACGAGTGGCTGCAGCTCGTCACGCTGACGCTCGACAAGATGGCCGCCGGCGGCATTTACGATCACCTGGGCGGCGGCTTTCACCGCTATAGCGTCGATGAGCGCTGGCTGGTTCCGCACTTTGAAAAGATGCTCTACGACAATGCCCTACTTGCGCAGTGCTATGTCGAAGCCTACCAGGCGACCGGACGGGAGGATTACGCCCGCATTGCGCGCGAGACGTGCGATTACGTGTTGCGAGAGATGACGGGCGCGGAAGGCGGCTTTTTCAGCACGCAGGACGCCGACAGCGAAGGCGAGGAAGGCAAGTTCTACGTCTGGACGCCCGCTGAAATCGAAGCCGTGCTCGGCGCCGATGCGGCCAAGACATTTGACTACGTCTACGACGTCACCGAGTCGGGCAACTTTGAAGGCCACAACATTCTCAACCTGCCGAAAACCATCGAGCAGTGCGCCAAGGCGATGAATCGCGACCTGGCCGAACTGCAGGCGGAGCTCTTAGCCGGCCGCGAAAAGTTGTTGGCCGTGAGAAGCCAGCGCGTCTGGCCGGGCCTGGACGACAAGGTGCTGGTCAGTTGGAACGGCTTGATGATCGACGCGCTGGCGCAAGCCGCCGGGGCGCTCGACGAACCGCGTTACCTGGAAGCCGCAGTCAAAGCGGCCGAGTTTCTGTGGCAAACACTGCGGCGCGAAGACGGCCGGTTGCTGCACTGCTGGCGAGCAGGGCAGGCCAAGTTCGCCGCTTATCTCGATGACTACGCCAGCCTGGCCAACGCACTGGTCTCGCTTTACGAGGCGAGCTTTGACGAACGCTGGATCGAAGCCGCCGTCGAACTGGCGGACGTCGTGCTCGCCGAGTTCGCCGACGCCGAGCAAGGCGGGTTCTTTTATACGGCCGCCGATCATGAGGCGCTGATCGCCCGACAGAAAGACGCGCAGGACAGTTCCACGCCCAGCGGCAACGCGCTGGCCGCGACCATGTTGCTGCGGCTGGGCAAGCTCTGCGGCCGCAGCGAATATCTCGAAGCGGCGCAGCGCACGTTGCGTTCGTTCACGGAGATGATGCAGCGGCATCCGACGGCGGCCGGCCAGATGCTGATTGCGCTCGACTTCCACCTGGGGCCGACTTTCGAGACGGTCGTGCTCGGACCGCGGGAAGATGCCGACACAGTGGCGGTTCTGGCCGATCTGCGGCGCCGGTTCACGCCCAACAAGGTGTTGGCCTTACGCCCGGGCGCCGGGAACGTCGCGGCGCTCGATGATCTGTTCGCCGGCAAGGAGCCGCCTGGCGCCGGTCCGGCGGTCTACCTGTGCGAGAATTTCTCTTGCCAGGCGCCCGCGATCGGCAAGCAGGCCGTGCTGGCGGCCTGGGAGAGACTGGAGCGAGGCGACGGACAGCCTGGCGCGCCTTCCGGAGACGGCTCGCGGCATGGCTGAAGCGTCGCGCGGAAAGGTGCTTGTCATCGGCGCTGGCATGGCGGGCCTGGCGGCTGCGCGACAGCTCGCTTCGCGCGGCTATGAAGTGCTGGTGCTTGAAGGGCGTCAGCGCATCGGCGGACGAATTTGGACCGATCGCACGCATGGCCGACCGGTCGAACTGGGCGCCTCCTGGATCGAATCGCGAAAGCTCAATCCGGTGGCGCCGTTGGCGCGACAGTGGAAGATCCCCTTTCGCCGCACCGACTTCGAGTGGGTCGCGCTCTACGACATCGACGGCCGGCGCTTTCGCGCAGACCGCCTGGACCAGGTCGCCGCCGAATACGAACGGCTGGTGCTCGCCTCGCAAGCTCGCGGCCTGCCCGACGACGTGTCTGTCGCCGAGATTATCAACAGGCGGTTGGCCGCGCCCGCGCTTTCCGAACCGACGCGGCGCATCTGGCGCTGGGCGATGGCCGCCCAGGCTTGCGAGTACGGCGCCGAACTCGAACATTTATCGCTCAATCATTTCGACGAGCACTACGAGTTGAACTGGGACGATCTGTGGGTCGTCGGCGGCTACGATCGGCTGGTCGCCCGAATGGCCGAGGGGCTCGATATCCGCTTGGGGCAGGAAGTGCAGCAGATCGAGTACGGCGGCGACCAGGTTCGCGTCGACGTGACCGGCCAAAGCTACGCGGCCGATTGCGCGATCGTCACGCTGCCGCTGGGCGTTTTGAAAGCCGGCCGGGTTCGTTTCTCTCCCGACCTGCCCGATTGGAAACGCGGCGCGATCGACCGCGTGGCGATGGGCGTTGTGAACAAGCTCGTGTTGCACTATCCGCGGCGTTTCTGGCCCGCCGAGCCGCATTTTTTCGGCTATGCTTCTCCTACCTGTTCTGAATTGCCGCAAATCGTCAACCACTTCGCCCTGGCCGGGCAGAACGTGCTGACGGCGCACTTCGCCGGCGACGAAGCGCGGCGGCTGGAGTCGCTTTCCGAGCAAGAGGCGACGGACCGCGCTCAACTGACCTTGCGGATCATGTTCGGCGCCAGTATCCCGGAACCGACCGCGTGCCAGCTCACGCGCTGGGGGCAAGATCCTTTCTCGCTCGGCTCCTACTCTTATGCCCGGCTCGGCGCCACCGGCAGCGACCGCGATCTGCTTGCCCAACCGCT
>DASZUP010000596.1:0-9964 GCA_035547635.1 Pirellulales bacterium | reverse complement strand
GAACGGCCAATGCACGGTCGAGTGCGAAGGCGCCGACCCGCTCACCTGCGATCGCGTGCTGGTGGCCGTCGGCCGCGCGCCCAATACCGCAGGCCTGGGGCTCGATGCCATCGGCTTGCAGACGGACCAGCGAGGGTGCATTCCGGTGAACGATCATTTTGAAACGTCAGCTTCAGGCGTGTTCGCAATCGGCGACGTGATTCGCGGTCCGATGCTGGCGCATAAGGCCGAAGAAGAGGGCGTAGCCTGCGTCGAGCGGCTGGCAACCGGTTACGGGCACGTCAACTACGACGCCATTCCCAACGTGGTCTATACTCAGCCGGAAATCGCATCGGTCGGGCGAAGCGAAGAGCAGTTGAAGCAACAAGGCATTGCTTATCGCAAAGGCGTGTTCTCCTTTCGCGCCAATAGCCGAGCTCGCGTGCTGGGCCATGCGGAAGGCCAGGTCAAGATGCTGGCGGATGCCGAGACGGATCGCATCCTGGGCGTGCACATTCTCGGACCGCACGCCGGAGAATTGATCGCCGAAGCGGCCACGGCCATTTCATTCGGCGCCAGCAGCGAAGATCTGGCGCGGACCTGCCACGCCCATCCGACTCTGGCCGAAGCCATCAAGGAAGCGGCGTTGGCCGTCGATGATCGCGCCATCAACAGTTAAGCGTGGCGGGGCGTGGGCGCCGCCCGCCGCGGTTGATTTTGCCCGCGTTTAAGCGTTCCTGTCTTGACAGCCTAAAATTTTAGGCAAAGTCTTGATAGTCCCTTTGGAGGCCGCTACACTAACCTAAGTTATTCTGTCAGAGAGGCGACGGAGTTTCCGCTCGCGGCGGTCATTCGACTCAGTCGGAGACGACAAACGCGGCCAGCGGGGCAGAGAAGGGGTGAATCTCGGAATGAACAAGACGTCTCGGTCCGTCGTGACCGACTACCGGTTGGAGCTGCGCTTTGAACAGTTGCGAACACGGCTCGCCGAGTCTTCCCAGGCCGATGGCTTGGAAAGGCCGCTTGCCTTTTTCGCCGCATCCAACGACCGCCATCTTCCGCTGGCATTGATCGATCGCACGGTTGGCGAACTTATCGGCGCTCCTTTGGCCGAATTGCGTTCGGTGCCCGGCATTGGTCCCAAGAAGCTGAACAGCTTGATGGACCTGCTGGAGCGCGCTTTGCCGCCGCATGCGGTCGAGAAGCTTGCGCCGTCGGAGCCGGAACCTGAGCTCACTGCGACACAGACGACGACGGTAGATGGAGAACAACCCGGACGGGTTTCGGAAGCCGATTGGGAGCAATGGCGCGCAGCCATTCGCCGCCATCACCTGGAGCGAGAAACGCTGGGCCGCTTCGCTCCGACTCTGAGGCGATTGCCGCGTTCGCTTTGGACAGTCCCGCTCGACGGTTACCTGGATTCGACGCTCGGCGAGCTGCGGCGCCGCAAGAACCACGGGGAGAAGCGGGTTTCCGCCATTCTGGAGATCTTCGGCGCCTTGCACAAGGTGCTGCTCCGGCTGGACGAGCAATCGCACCTGAGCATTCATCTGCGGCCCCGTTTTGCGACCAGCATTGAGAGCTGGCTCGCGTTCCGGCTGCGCCAGGAGGAACTTCCCACGCTGGACGAAGTCAACCAGGCGTTCGTCGAGCCGCTGATCGCGCAACTCGACGTCGATGGCGGCGATACGCACGCTAAACTGGCGCGCGATCGGTTAAACCCCAAAAGCTCCGGGATGGGCAACGCCGCCCGGCGGATGGGACTCGCCCGCGGCCGCGCTTACGAAATGCTTGGCGACGCCCAGGCGATCATGGCAGTTCGCTGGCCCGACGGCGGTTCCGTCATTGCCCCGTTGCTCGCCAGAATGCGGCAGGACGGAGAAGCCAGCGAAGCGACTTCGCGGGTTTCCGCTGCAGCCAATTTGTTTTTCGGGGAATTCGCTCATCCCAGCGCGCCTGCCTCATCCGGGAGCCAGGGCGCCGTCGCCGGGCAATTATTCCAATCCGCGGCGTTTTGCGTAACCTGAAAGAAGGAGCCAGCAAGCCGATGCCGCTCCGGCGGCGGCATGGCATCAGGACCGACGGCGGCGAGGGGCTGCACAATCCGAACATTCATGGTTGGGCGTTTGTTAATGAGAACGCGGCGAGCGGACCCCTTTTTCGCAGCACATCCGACGGAACGAGCAAGCTGAGGCGGTTTCATGGAGTGGCAGTTGCAGACCGTGCGGTGGTTGCTCGAAGCAGGCGTGGGCGGCCTGCTGCTGTTGGCGCTCGCCTCTTTCGTCGTCCGATACATCCGCCAGCCGGCGAGACAACTACTGCTGATTGAATGGACTTTCATCGCCTGCTTCACCGCACCCTGGCTCCATCTCATCCCGGGCTTGCCGACCTGGTCCTTAGGCTGGCTGCCTTCGTCTCGCAACGCGGCCGTTGAGTCGGTCGCCGACGCCTCGCCAGGCGGCGGCCTCCACCGCAGCGCCAACTCTGGCTCGAAGGCGTTGGGCGACGCCGGCGGCGCCGTTTCCGGAAAGAACGTTCGGTCGTCGTCCGGAATGGGACTGACCTGGTCGCACGCGGTCGTCGCCCTGTATGCGGCGGGGGCCGCGTGGGTGTTACTGCAGTGGCTCGTGGGAATCATGCAGTTGGTGCGCTTGCGGCGAACGGCGGAGTCGCCGCCGGCGCGAGCGCACGAGATCTTGCTCGAGATCGCCGGTCCTCATGCTCGGCGGGCGAGGTTATTAGCCAGCCCGCGCATCGACACGCCGATTGCGATCGGTTGGCGCCGGCCTATGATCGTGCTGCCCCAAGCGCTTTGTCTGCCCGGCAATGAACCGGCCTTGCGTTACGCGCTGGCTCATGAATGGAATCATATCGAACGGCTGGACGTCGTCGTTTGGCGTCTGACGGCGCTGGTGCAAGTGCTGTTCTTTTACCAGCCGTTGTTTTGGCGCCTGCGGCGCCAACTGCGGTTGTGCCAGGATTTCCTGGCCGACGCCCAAGCCGCCCGACAGGGCGCCGCCGTCGAAGACTATGCAGATTACCTGGTGTCGGTGGCCATGCGCCGTACGAAGGCGCCGCCGCTGCCTGCCTTGGCGTTCAGCGAACGCCGCTCTGACTTGTATCGGCGAGTGGTGATGCTGGTCCACTGCGACGAGCGGCTCGAAAACGGCTGCCGCGCCTGCTGGCATGGCGCCGTCGGCGCTGCCGCGGTGTTGTTGACGTTGGGGATTGCCGCGTTGCGCCTTGAAGCCGAAGAGGCAGTCGGCAAATCCTCGGCGCCGCAGCAGATCTTCGTTCATGGCCGCATTTCCGACCACGATACAGGGCAGCCGATTGCCGGAGCGACGGTCGTCGTGCGGCGTCGCGAGGCGCTGGCGGGCCATAGTCGAGTGTTGCAGGAATCGCTTCATCGGACGGACGTGAACGGCGAATACGCGTTTTCGCTGCTGCCCCGACAGTTGGCCAGCCCTTGGCTCTACCTGGAGATCGACGCGGAGCATCCCCAATATGCCGCCAAGTGCGGCGTAAGCTGCTCGCTGAATGACGTCCGTCGCGTGAAAGCGACGCCCGACGCGCGACCTGACTTTGCCGCGATTCGATTGCGGCGCGGCGAAACGGCGACGGCGGTCGTCGAGTCCGTTGACGGCCGCCCCGTCGCGGGATTGGACGTCGTAGCCTATTCGTCGTCCGACGGCCGGCCTTGGCTTCAAGGTTCGTTCTCGCGAGCCAGGACTGATGCCGAAGGGCGGTTCCGCATTGTCCTGGCGTCGTCGGGCGACAGCGTGATTTGTCTGTTGCCGCCCAATTCCGTCCCCTTGCTTTGCGTCGTCCATCAACGGCGCGGCGACTTGGGGCGTTTTCGCATTCCGAGTCCGGTGGCAGGCGACCGGCAGCCGCGTGGCGCCAGCATGCTGGCGGCGACGGCCGGAGCCCGCTAACGCGGATCTGCCATAGCTGACGGCTGGCAGCGGGCCCGCCGGGCGCTGCGCCTCCCTTCTTGATCCCGGCCAGGTCTGGGGCTTTTTTTCGAAATCTTGAAACCCCTATGAGCGAATAAGGGATATTACAGGCGTCGCTCGTGGTCATGGGCGCGTCGCAAGCGGATGACCGGAAGAAGTTGCCGTCTCCGTCGCCCCGCCGGGGGAGACGGGCGACGCATGCCGTACGCCCCGGTTCGTCCGCACTACAACCATACGCTTGAACAGGGACTGTTCGATGGCCAGGAAACGGCTGCCGATCATCTGTCTGATCTTGGCTTGGGCAGCGGGGCTTGGTGCGCGCCCGGCTGTCGCCCAGGTGCTATTGCAGCGCTCCCGGACCGATCTGCCAGCCGTCAGCCGAATCTTCCCGGCCGGCGTCCAGCGCGGACAGGTTACGGAGATAGTCGTCACCGGCGAACGACTTGAAGGAATGACCGGCATCCTGGGGCCCGCCGGTTTGCGACTGGTCCGGGTGGTTTCGATCGACAAGCAGCAGGCCAAAATCGAACTGGCGGCTGAAACCGACGCGGCGCCGGGCGTTTTTCCTGTCCATTTTTTGTGTAAGGCGGGCCTGTCGAACCCCAAACTGCTGGCGATTGACGCCTGGCCGCAGTCGAGCGAGAAGGAAGACAACAATACGTTCGCCTCGGCCACGCCGATTTCAACCTCGTCGGCGGTCAATGCCGTGCTTGGCAAGACCGACGTCGACTGTTACCGCTTTGAAGCGAAGGCAGGCGAATCGTTGGTCTTCGACGTGGAAGCGCGGCGGCTTGGCGCGGCGCTTGCTCCGACAATGACGCTGTTCGACGCCTCCGCTCGAGAACTGCGGCGCGCGGCGCCCGCGAGCAGCGGCGTGAGCCTGGAAACGCGGTTGGTTCACGAGTTTTCCGCGGATGGCGCCTACGTGTTACGGGTCCACGACCGGCTTTACGACGGTTCGGACAACAGCGTGTACCGGCTCCGCATCGGCCGCATCCCGTTTGCCGCGGCCCTGTTTCCCTTAGGCGGACAGCGCGGCGGCAAGACTTCGGTCACGCTGGCCGGCGGCAGCCTGGCGCAACCGCTGTCGTACAACGTCGACCTGACCGGCGACGTGCTCTGGCAGCGAAAGCAATTGGAACTTCCCTGCGAGCACGGCGTGTTGTTGTCTCCTGCGCTGTTTGCCGTGGGCGAGTATCCGGAAGTGCTGGAACAATCGCCGAACGAGATGCCGGAAGCCGCGCAGCCGTTGGCGGCGCCCGTCACGTTCAACGGCCGCATTGAAACGCCCGGCGACTGCGATTGGGTCCGTTTTCACGCCAAAGCCGGCGAGAAACTGACGCTTCGCGTGCTTGCCCAGCAACTCGGCAGCCCGCTCGATCCGGTGTTGAGAGTCTTGGACGCAAGCGGCAAGGAACTGCTTGCGGCGGACGATCGACCTGCCGCGACTCGCGAATGGCCCGTCGTCCGACCGCTGACTCCGCGCCAGCAGTTGGACGATCCGCTGGCGGAGTTTGAGTCGCCGGCCGACGGCGACTACGCCGTTTCGATCGAAGATCGCTACGGCCACGGGGGCGAGGCGTACGCCTATCGGCTGGAATTAGCGCCCGCGCAGACCGACTTCGACCTGGTCGTGCAACCCGGCTTGCCCGCCAACCCCCGCGATCCGAAAGCGGTGCAGCAACAATCCCAAGTGGTCCAGGAGTTTTCCGGCGCGGCGACGGGCGCCTTGACCCTGGACCGCGGCGGCACGGCAAGCCTGTTGGTGCGCGCGTTCCGCAACGGTTACGCCGGCCCCATTTCTCTCAGAGTCGAGGGCTTGCCCGCAGGGGTGCAAGCGGCGCCGGGAACGATCCCCGCCGGTCAGAACGATACGACTTTGAGCTTGATAGCCGACTTCGAAGCTCCCAGCACCGCAGCCTGGCTGCGAGTCATCGGCAGCGGGCAAATCGAGGCAAACGCCGAGCGGCCGGCGGCCATCCGACTTGAGCGTCTTGCACAACAACCGGTCGTCTGGTCCTCGCTGCCGGCCAGCGGCGTGGCAGAGGAGCAACTGCCTGCGATTGCCTTAGGCATCAGTCAAATCGGGGCGGAACTGGCGGTGCGAGGCACGCTGGGCGCCGAGGTCGTCGCAGGCGGCGGCGTGCCTTTGCGCGTGGCGATCCGGCGGCGCGACGGCTATGCGGGCGAAGTCGCCGTCGAACTTGCGAACCTGCCCACCGGGTTGTCCGGTTCGGCAATCAAGATTGCTGCCGACCGCAACGAGGCCGAAGTGCAACTGGCGGCCAGCCCTGAACTGACGCCCGGCAAATACCAATTCCTGCTCGAAGGTTCGCTCGCCGTCGCCGGCAAAAAAGAGCCGATCAAGGCCAGCTTTCCCATCGCGTTCGAGGCGTTTCCGCCCGTCTCGTTGGAGTTGGCGGCGCAGCAAGTGGAAGTGCCCAAGGGAGGATCGGTCAAGTTGGAACTGCGGCTGCACCGGCACGGACCGGCTCTGCCGATTGAATTGACGGTCCTGCAGTTGCCTCGCGGGCTGACCGCTGAAAACACCGCCGTGCCCGCCGATGCTGAACGGTTCGATCTCACCCTCCAAGCCGGCGACAAGGCCGTCGCCAGCCCGATCCGCCGGATTGTGCAGATCAAGGCCCAGACCAGGATCGGCGACCACGTGATCGAACTGCCCACGCTGCGCTTCGCTTTGAAAGTCAAGCGGCAGCCGTAGTGCGAAGTTGATTCATCATCCGCGTCTGTTGCCGCGTCGTCTGGCTTCCGAAACTGTGCCCCAGGAAAGCGGGACGGCCTTCGAGAGGGCGTCGGACCAGGGAATTCCTGCTGGCGATCCGAGCGAACCGCCGCCGCCGAATGCAAGCGAGCGGAAAACGGCCAAATCGTCCGTCCGGGCGTTGCCCTTCGCGTAAAAATCGCTCTCGTGAACCATTTCGTGCCAAACGAGGGGCGGAGCTATTTGGAGAGTCGCGTTAGCATTCACAATGCGGGCATCTGAGGCGATTCCAGGAATAGCTTTATGGATCAACACCTTGCCATACTGGCCGACACGGTCCGTGCGCTAGGAGAGCAAATTGCCCTGCTCGAAACCACGAAAGCGGAGCTTTTAGATTCCCTGCACCAACTCGAAACAACGCTTGTCGAGAGTCAAGCTGAGTTCAATAGAGCACGCTCAATTCTCGCAGCAGCGTTTGCAGGCGGAGGCGGCGCACAGGGCAAGCGAGCTTCGCTTCACGCGGACGCCGGCCTGGGCGGACTCCGCTGAGTTCAAGCGTCGGACGCGCTCCTGGTGCAAGTGATGCACCAGGAGCGGCTGCTTAACGGTCGGTCTCGCTGCCGCCGACGCACTTGCTCACTGCCCGAAAATCTGCAGCACCCCTTTGGGCTGTTCGACGGGCACGTACAGTTGCAGCCGCAGAGCTTGCGGTTCGGTCTTCAGGGAAAGCCCGCTGAATGATACGGCCGGCCGAGCGCCAAAGTTGAACGGAGCCTTGGCGAGCCCCATGCTGAACGGCGGAATGTCTCGCAGCAAAGCGACTACGTCCACGATCAGTTGCGGCGCGTTGAGGAGCACGACCAGGTTGGCGTCTTCGCCCAGTTCATCGCGAGTTTTGGCAAACGCGTCTTCCAAACCGAGCACGCCTTCGCCCGAGCCCAGGCCGTCGATCGCCTGGTGAAGGTGCTTGGGGTCGTTCGCGCCGACCTGCAGCGAAAGCCCTTCAAGCGACGCGAAGCGGATCAGTAATTTCGTGCCGCCAAACATCTTCTCAATTAACTTCTGTCCAATCCGCTGCCCTTCGTCGGTGACGTCCGCGAATTCGAAGTTGCTCGTCAACAGGTCGACGGAGTGGTTCTGATACGTCTCGGCTTTCGGTTTGAACTCCAGTTTTTGCGTGAACAGGGGAGACTTTTGCTCGCTTGCGGTCTGATATCCGGCCAGGGCTTCGCGCAGCTTCTCAGGCTGTTCGGCCTGATAGAGCGTCATGGTGACCAGGCCGCCACCGGGGTTTAGCGCAAAGCTGCCCACGGCCGGGCCCAGGCCGGCCTCCTGCATTTTTTCCAACGCGGCATTGATTTTCTTGCCGGCGGGCGTGTCGCCATAAGCGACCTTCGTCCAGTCGCGCGTCCAGTTGGCGATCTGCCCGTAGGCGGCCTCGTAGCCGTAGTAAACGGCCGCCCCCGAGGGCAACAGGCCGAGCGTTTCCAAGGGCCCGGGCGACCGGGCGGCCAGCAAGTGATCGACGCCGCTATCCTTTTCGACTCCAAGCAAGGCCGTCAGCTTGGCGCCCGCCGCGGAAAAGTTGACGGCCACGGCCGCCCAGCGGGCGTCGTTCGCGGCATCGAACGCCAGTCCTGCCAGGTCCGAGTACAGTTTCTTGATCGCTTCCGGGTTATTGCTGCCCGTGCCCCCGCCGCCCAACGCGCTGTCCGGGAGCGAGTCGATCTGTCGTGCCACGCGCTCTCGGAGCTCCTGCAGTTTGTCGGCGTACTTCTTGGTCAGCAAGGCGGCGTTGATCACGACGGCGCCGTCCCGCTTATCCAGCAACTCTTTGGCGCGCGGCTCAACGACTCGAGAAAACGTGGCCTGTTGGGAGCGATCGAAGACCAGCAATCGGGCGACCGCTTCGTTGTGCGTGTAGAACGTCCACGGCCCGTGGCGCCCGAAAAAGCTGTCTCGACCTGCTCGTGAGACCTTCGTCAGACCGCCGTCGATCTTCTCCGGACTCAGCGTTTCGTCGGCGCCGGCTTTCGCTACGGCCCGCTGTAACTTCGCCTCGTCCGACGCTTGCACCAGCCAGGCGACGGGCTCTTGTTCATCCTCCAGGGCGAAAACCGCCACGTAGGCGGGCTGCTTGCGATCGACCGCTCCGGCGTCGTCGGCGACCTGAAAGGCCTCATTGATCGCGTTCTCGAACAGGGGCCCGCCGATGGCGGCCACCGAGCCGATCGCAGAAGTCAGTTCCCTGAAGTTTCCGGAAAATTTTTCCAAAGAGGAAACTCGCGCCACCGCTGCCGCCGATTCGGGAAAGGCGTCGAGCGCCTCTTGGGCGCCAACGTGTCGAGCAGCCATCGCCGCCCAGGCGATTGCCAACATCCACCATCTGGTTGTTACGGACCGGTACATAGCGGGCTCCTGCAAGCTGGCTGCACTGAAAACGAAAAACGGCAATCTCTCTTACCCCGTCCCATACCTCTGCCGGGCCGGAAAAGTTTCAACGTTCCGAAAACTGCGAGCTCCAGATCGCCTCGCCAGCCATTCGTCGCCGAGCCGTCAAGCTTGCGCTTCGCCTGCGGCGCTTCCCGCTTTTTTGCCGCACACAGCGCCGCGCGAAGGCCCCGGCAGGTGCAGCTCGGCGAGCGCGAACCCTTTATGCTGCGGGATGTTGCACCGCAATTGCTCGCTGTTTGATGCACTCCCCAAACCTGGTCGCTCCGGGCAGGTAGAATAAGAGTGCAATTTCCGTTTTCCTGCAACTCGGGCGCCAGATCCCTGACAGTTAATGAGCCGACTCGACTCAACTGAAAACGCGATTCCGCCGTCTGCCCACCGCGAAGGAGAACTTGCCGGGCTGCGCGTCGAAGGGCACGAAATCGTGATTTTCGAGTCGTCCCCGCCGCTGATCAAGTCCATGGTCGAAGACATCCGTCAAGCTCGCGACCGGGTCTGGTTGGAGAGTTATATCATTGCCGACGATTCGGCCGGCCGAGCGATCGCCGAAGCGCTCAAAGAGCGCGCCGCCGCCGGGGTTGATTGCCGGGTAATTTATGACTTCGTCGGCTGCGCCAGTACGCCCGGCGCGTTCTTTCGCGATCTGCAGCGAGCGGGAGTCAAGGTCCACGCATTTCACACGCTCTGGGAGTCGCTGTGGCAATTCCGTTCCCTGCAGGTCTTCAACCGCCGCGACCATCGCAAGCTGCTGATCGTCGATGATCAAACGGCCTATTTCGGCGGCATGAATATTGTCGATCAAAGCGGCATCTCCACCGTCGCCGACGCCGAGGCGAGGCGCCTGCCGGCC
>DASZUP010000595.1:0-1892 GCA_035547635.1 Pirellulales bacterium | reverse complement strand
AGCGCTGGCGGGGCACGGTGCATTTCGCCGTCGATCCGGCGGCCGAGGCCAACGCGCAGGTCGTCGACTTGAAGCTGGCGCCGCGCAATGCAAAAGGACGCGTGGAGTTCTCTGCCGATCTGGAGATCCTGGCGCCGGCGGACCTGGCCAAGTCGAATGGCGCCGTGTTCTACGAAGTCAACAACCGGGGCAATCCGATCTGCCTGGGGCAACTCAACGGCGGCGGAGATGACTTTCTTTTCCGGCAAGGTTTTATGGTTGCCTGGAGCGGTTGGATCGCCGAGACGCTCCCCGGCGGCAATCGGCTGCGTCTGAAGGCGCCGGTGGCGACCGACGAAGGGCGGCCGATTCGCGGCGTGGTGCGCGCCGAGATGGCGCCGAACAGTCCGGCGGAGCGTTTGCCCATCGCCCAGTGGGCCAATCAAGGCAGTTATCCGCCGACCGAGCGCGGCGCCGCCGAAGCGACGCTCTCCTGGCGCCTGCGCGAGAAAGATCCGCGCGTCGCCATCCCTCGCTCGCAATGGCGGTTCGAGCAGCGTTCGGTCGACGACGAAGGCAATCATGGCCAATTGCCGCTGGTCGAATTGGTCCTGTCGGGCGGCTTTCAGCCGGGCTTTATCTACGAACTGATCTACGAGACGGAAGGCCCGCTGGTCCAAGGGCTCGGCCTGGCCGGAATTCGCGACCTCATCTCGTGCCTCAAATACGATCGCAGCGATCGGAACCTGTGGCGGCTGGCGGACGGTTCGCCGGCTGCGAAGGTCGCTTATGGCTTCGGCGTTTCGCAAAGCGGCCGCTGCCTGCGGATGTTTTTGTACGACGGTTTCAATGCCGACGAGCAGGGCCGCCAGGTCTTTGACGGGGTGATTCCGCACGTCGCTGGCGCCGGGTTGGGCTTTTTCAACCATCGCTTCGCTTCGCCCACCCGGCACAACGCCCAGCACGACAACCATCTTTATCCGGCTGACGTGTTTCCGTTCACGTACGGAGATGAGAAAGACCCGTTCACCGGCCGCACTGACGGCATCTTGCGCCGCGCCCGGGCCAGCGGAACCGTGCCCAAGGTGATGCACACGCAATCGTCTTCGGAATACTGGCATCGCAGCGGCTCGCTGGTGCACACCGATCCGCTTGGCCAGCGCGATGCCGAGTTGCCGCCGGAAGTTCGCATCTACACGTTCGGCGGCTGCCAGCACGGCCCCGGCAACGGCGAGCCGGGCCAGCGCACCAGCGGGCAACTTCCGGCAAGTCCGGCCGATTACCGGCCCTTTTTGCGCGGGCTACTGATGGCGATGGACGCCTGGGTCCGCGAGGGCCGCGAGCCGCCCGCGAGCGCCTATCCAAAACTGTCTGACGGCACGCTGGCGCCTTGGCCGGAAGACCAGAGCGGTTGGCTGGCCTTGCCGGGCGTGCGCTATCCGCAGATCATCCAGCAGCCGGAGCTGCTGGACCGGGGGCCCGAGTTCTTCACGTTGCGGCGGACTTCCATCGAACCGCCCGTCCGCCAAGGGAAGAGCTACGTCGTCCGCGTGCCGGCGTACGGCCCGGATGACAATGAGCGGGGCACGCTGCTGTTGCCAGCCGTTTCCGTGCCGGTGGCGACCTATACAAGCTGGAACCTCCGCCATCGTTCGATCGGCGCCGAGACCGAGTTGCTTTCGCTCAGCGGCGGCTACATTCCGTTTGCCAAGACGGCGGATGAGCGCGTTGCCAGCGGCGACCCGCGTCCGGCGCTGTTGGAACGTTACCGCGACTTCGGCGATTACCGCAGGCAATTCATGGCCACCGCCCGGCGCCTGGTGGCCGAGCGGTATCTGCTGGAAGAAGAGCTGCCGCGCTTGGAAGCGGCGGTCGAGAAGAAGCGACCGCTGTTTGAGTGATGCAATCAGAAC
>DASZUP010000594.1:0-16532 GCA_035547635.1 Pirellulales bacterium | reverse complement strand
TGGCATCCCTACGCGGTCGATCCCAACGCAGATTACTCGCACGAGCCGCCGACGCTGGTGGAATTCAAGCTCGAGTCGACCGGCCCTGGAACCCTGCTGGTCCTCACCGAGTCCGGGTTCGACGCACTGCCGGCGTCGCGGCGCGACGAGGCGTTCCGCATGAATGACGGCGGCTGGACCCAGCAGATGAAAAACATAGCACAGCATGTCGACGACAACCCGTAAGGATGCTGCACGCAAACTCACTCGAAACGCTCAACTGTTCGCCGCCTTGGGAGACAAGGTCCGATTGGACCTGTTGAGCAAGCTCAGCGACGGGCGGAGTTGCTCGATCACGCAGCTTGCCGCAGGTTCGGTCATTACGCGCCAGGCGATTACCAAGCACCTTCGCGTACTCCAAGACGCTGGAATTGTGCGGCGCAGCCGGCAGGGGCGGGAAAGCCTGTTCCAACTGGATCCCAAACCGCTGCAAGACGCTCGCGAGTCGCTCGACGTCATCTCGCGACAGTGGGACGATGCCCTGGCGCGATTGAAATCGTTTGTTGAGTCAGAATGACCGAGCACTCGGTTAACGGAAACGAACCGGAAGCCTTCGATGGACCGAGCCCGGCGGCTCGCTTGCTACCGACTCAAAATGGCAGTTCAAGATCGTCCGGCCCCCAGTCGGGTTCCTGCGGCGGCGGATCGAGCAATCTGCTGAATTTCCCGGCGAGGTCTTCGCACTTCGTGGCAAGCTCCGGCCTTGCAGACGCCACTTCGGCGAGCGTCTCCTGGCAGCGGTGGAGGACCGGCTCAACGAGCGCCTCAATCAAAGAGGCGTCGGGGCTTTGCAAAATCTCGCGCAAATTGCCGAAGTCGCGGTTGAGCTGCTCGATCTGCCGCTGGGTTGCCGGCTCAGTCTGCTCACGCTCCGCCCCTCCCCGCAGCGAGACGATCAATTCCGCCAGGTTGCAGCCGACGGAAAACGCGCGGGCGCCCAAGGGTACGTCGTCCTTGCCGTCGATGTCCAGGCTGCGCGACCATACGGACGGCGATCCATCCCGGGTAGCGTGTGCATCCGTCACGCCGAGTCGCGTGCGCTCCGCCCATTCGGCGTCGAATTGACGGCGGTGTTCCTCCCAACGCTGCTGCTCCGCTTCCCACGCCTCGCGCGTGCGGTGACGCATGTCGAATGCAAATTCGTCGTCCATCCCGCTGCCGTCCAGATGCCAGAACGCCGGCCCGGGCATGTCGGCCAGCATCTGACAGCACGGACAGTCGGGATCGACGATCGCTTCTTTGCCGGAAACGCCTTCCGGCAACCGGGCGCGCTCGCGGTTGATGACCGACCGCGGCGTTCGCCCGTGTAATTCCACGTCGGGCGCGTCAAGCCACGCTTCGCGGACTTTTTCCAATCGCGGGACCTCGTCGGCCAGAAAGTCGCCGGCCGCGAGCGATGCGAGCCGCTCGGCGCCCAGCGGTGAGCTTGCTAGTTCGGCAAGTTGCTCCCAGCACGACCAGAGCAGTTCGCGCACCAGGCTGTAGTACTCGACCAATTCGTGGGTGCCGAAGCCGCCTTGAAGGTAAGCGTGCGACGCTTCGTCCAACCCCGGCGGGCAGGCATGCTGCAGCGACCACTGGCTGCAACGGTCCTGCATGTCCCACGCGATATGGGAGCGCTGCTGCAGCGCGATCTCGCGAGGACAGGCGCCGCCCAGGTCCTCGCGCGGCGTGAGCAGCCAGGCCGCATGGATCTGTTTCAGCGCATCATAGAACAGATCGCCGTAGCGCTCTTCGTCGGCGCCGGGCTCATCCGCCAACTCGTCAAGCAAGTCGTCGGCGTCTTCGCCCTCTTCTTCCAGATCGTCCTGCTCATCGCAATCGTCGGCCCGCCATCGTTCTGCTTCTTCAGCCCGGCGTGCGCGGACGGCTTCGGCAATCTGGTCTCGCCGAGCAAAGGCGGACAATACTTCCCGGGCGACGAATTCCAGCAGGGGCTGGCCGTAAAATACCTTGCGGACGTCTAGCACGGCCTGTTCGGACCGTTCGCGGCGGCGTTCGTCGGCAGTCGCTTGCCAGTCGAGTCCGTTGCTGGAAATGAACCAATCGTCAGCCAGGTGGTAAGGGAGCAGCGTCTTCGTGCAGCAGTTTCCGTCATGATACTCGATCTCGCCGCTCGTCCCGGGGGACGAGTAGGTCGAATTCACGACGATCAACCGCGCGCTCAGATCGATGACGATCAACCCCGCAGCGTAAGGCTCATCGCACAAACTCGGCGAAAGGTTTGCGAAGAAGCGGCTGTCTCCATGCGGTTTTGCAAACCGCGCAACGGCCGCTTCGAGTTCGTCAATCGTGACCGGATCGGCGCTCAAAGCCGCAATCGCCCGATCGGCGCAGCTTGCGTGCATTGTCCCCGACCAGTCGCGTTCCTGTTCCCGGATGACCAGGCGAATTTCGCTCATTGCCGCTGCTCCCATGCCAGGATATTTTTTGCCCCGGTCGCATTTTAGAGCGCGCATCCCCGAGCAAGCGAGCTTTTTTCCTGCTCGGCCCGCAACGCGTCCTCGCCGGAATCACTCTTCGTCTTGCTGTTTCGGCGGCATCTGCTCCCACGCTTCCGAATCGTCGCGATGCTGGCGATCTCGTCTACGAACCCAGTTGTCGCGCAAATCTCCGACGACAAACGACGCCACGGCCACAATTCCCACCGCAAAGACCACCGCGATCACGCCCCCCACGACGAGTTGTTCCGGAGAATCCAAGGCGACGGCGCCGCGAAGTATCGCGCTGGCAATCGCGAATACGGTCACGATGCCAAATAGCGAGAAGATGCCGAAGCGAGGCCTCCGCCAGACGCCTTTCAGCAACTCCGCATACCCGCGCCACAGTTCTCTGACGGCCAACGCGAGCACCAGGCAACAAACGCCGAAGCCCAGGGGAGCAACCAGGTAGAGATAGAGAAGGTCGAGAAGAGACATGACGCACGCCCTACCTGCCAACGCCGAGACCACCCGGCGCTATGCTGACTACCCCTTTGGGCAACCGTCTCGAGGCTCCATCATTCTGTGGCGCCGATGCAATACAAATGCCGGGCCGTGCGTACAAAGATCCGCCCTTGCGAGATGGCGGGCGAGGCGAAGATCGGCTCATTGAGCTGGTTGCTCGCCAGTTCTTCGTAGCCGCTCCCGTCGGCCGCAATAACCAGCGTCTTGCCCGACTCGTCGCAGAAGTACACTTTGCCGTCGCCGGCGACGGGCGAGGCGGTGAAGGCGCCGCCGAAGCGTTTGCGCCACGCCATCTTGCCGGTCCGTGCGTCGAGGCAAGTGCCGATCCCCTTGTCGCTCACCAGATAATAGTAGTCGCCTACCAGAATGGTCGACGGCACGAACGGCACGCCGCGAGGGTTGCTCCACACCACGTGCGAACCAGTCACGTCGCCGCGGCCGCCGGGACGGATGCAGTAGGTCAGCGCGTTGGGGCCGCTGGAGGCGTAGATCAGGCCATGGCCGAAGACGGGCGTGGGAATGCACTCGCGACTCATCCCTCGCACCGTCCACAGCTTGTCGCCGGTGAGCGGATCGTAGGCCTCCAGCCGGTGCGAACCGCTGACCAGCAATTCGTGCTCGTCGCCCTCGCCGGTCGGCGCCAGTTGCGGCGAAGCCCACGAGAGCCAGACGTCCGGGCGATCGGCCTTCCAGCGATTGGCGCCCGTCGCCTTGTCGATGGCCAGCAGGTAAGAAGGGCCGTAGTGGTCGCATTGCAGCAACAGCAGATCGCGATAGAGCAGCGGCGAACTGGAAGCGGCAAAGCGGTTCTCAAACTCGCCATACTCCGAGGCCAGCGAACGCTGCCAGACCTGGCCGCCGTCGAAGTCGACGCAAATCACGTCACCCGTACCGTAGAAGGCGAATACGTGCTTGCCGTCCGTCACCGGCGAAGGGCTGGCCATGCTGCTCTTGGTGGCGTGATAGAGCGTAGGCGACGTGCCCCAAAACCGCAGATGCCACAGTTCGCGGCCGTCGTCGCGCGACAGGCAGATCAGGTGCAGTTCGTCCTGCTTCGCGCCGTCCGACGACGTGATGAAGACTCGGTCCTCCCAAATCACCGGCGTCGAAATGCCGGAGCCCGGCAGAGCCGTCTTCCAGAGCACGCCTTCGCTCTCCGACCATTTAGCTGGCAATCCGGTTTCACCACTCACGCCCGTACGCTCCGCTCCTCGCCACTCCGGCCAGTTTTCTGCGCGGATGCGCTGGGGGCAGACGAAGGCCACTAAAGCTGCGAACAGCAATGCCCTGCGAAGAGTTGGTTGAAAGCCAGGTTTCAGCATAGCGTTATTTCCCTTCGCATTCGGCGGACAGGGCCGACGTGAGGCCAAGGCCGACGCCGGTTTCATCGCAGAACCGCAGTTGCAGCGACCAGTTGTTCGGCACTTGAGGATCTTTGTGCTGCGGCCCCTGGCAGATCTTGACCAGCAGCCCGTTCTTGCCCTGACGCAGATGAACCGGCGCGCGGAAGCGGTCGAGACGGGTTCCGTTTAACCATTGTTCGCGGCCAAAGACGCGCTCGCCGTTCAGCCAGACGGTGCAATTGTCGTCTGCGCCGCAGCGCAACTGGGCGTCAATCTCGCGCGGCGAGTCGAACTCGCTGTAGGCAAACCCGACCGCTTCTCTGACCGGCGCCACGGCGTCGATCAGGTTCAATTGGCCGAGCGGATCGTCGGTGCGGAAGCGGCGCCAATGGATCGTCTTGCCGTTCTTGCCCGCGTACTCGGCGCGAAAGTCGGGGGGTTGTTCCTCCTCGGGCGGAAAGATTTGGGCAAAGCCGCTGTACTCGGGCGCGTCAAAGGGACCCAGCAGCCGCCAATCGACGACAAAACCCAGGTGCGCTACGATGTCGGCTTCTTCGCCCAAGGCCTTCAGCCGCGCGGCCGACCTGGTCGCCTGATCGGCGGCGCGGGAATGCTCGAACGCCTTGCGGTATTCGGCGATTGCCTGTTCGCGCTCATCCGCGGCTTCGGCCTTAGCGCCCGCGTCTAGCGCCGCCTGTACCGCATCGGTGCGGAATTCCGGGTCGTCCAGAAGCGTGGGGATGAGCTCGGCGCGAAACGACGGCTCGAGCCGATCGAGCAGCGCGAGCGTCAGACGTCGGACTCGTCCCTGACGTGCGGGATCGGCCGCATTGGTCTTTAGCGCCTCAAGCGGAAAGTCGGGCGAGTCCTGGGCGAGTTCGCGAGCCGTGATCTCTTCATAGGCTGTGCGGCACCAATTGGCGGCCACCAAGTTCTTGGTATCCATGGCCGCCAACAGCTTGGGGAGGATGTCCGTCCCTTGGTCAGCCAAACGGTCGCGGGCCTTTCTCGCTTCGACCGAACCGGTCCCTTCGGGGCCGGCTTTCGCAATCGTCGCCAAGGCATCGTCGACTTCGTCGGCTGCAGCAAGAAATGCAGTGTTTAAGACGATGGCCAGGCACAGCCAGACCGCCGATTGCAGACTCGCATGGCGGTCGTGAGAGCCGCCGTTCAATTGTCGGGAACGTTCCATCGGCATTATCCTCGAAAGGCCCCAGAAAGAATGTTCTCGAAATTTCCTCGGCGTAACGTAGCGACGATCACTGGGACGTCTTTGTCGACGCGACCGACTGTTCCTCGGCGCGTGTCTTGGCGACCGACTCTAGCAAATCGAGGGCTGTCGAGACGATCTTCACCTCGGCCGTCTCTTCCAGGCAGCTCGAACGAGCTCGCCAGGTTTCGTATCCGCCTAACGCGTGTTGATCCGGCGGCGGAATGTAGCCTTCGCAGCCGTTGGCCAACTCGATGGTAAAGGTCGGCTTCAAGGGGCTGAGCCGCTTGATCGTCAGCCCGCTGACGGCGAAGACCTCGTTGGGAATTGCCGCAATGCCATACGGGCCGATGCGAATGGCCTGCATCTTCAGCTCGCGGGTCGGCGGCATCTCGCTGAGCAGCAGCGTCTCGCGGGCGTAAACCTCTTCCAGCGTTTTCGGCTTTCGCCCGGCCAAGGCCTCGACCGCCGCACGCGCAGCGTGTACTTCCTCGGGCGTTGGCATCCGCACGCCGACTTCGAGCAAGCGCTCTTGCATGACCAGCGGCGCCCAGTCGTAGAATTGAATCTGACGATACGCCTCGTAGGCGGCTTGAGCAACGTCGCCGGCGACGCTGCCAATGCTGTACTGCCGGCGCGCGGGGAGCGTGTAATCCATCAGCCACTGGTCGCCGCTCGTGCCGTTGGAGTGCAGGCCGACGTAGGCGGCGTCGCCTTTGAGCAGTCCCTGCAGCTTGTTGCAGACCACGGCGAAGTAGTCGGCGGAAACCGGCTTGGCCCCCACATAGTGCATGGAGTAGTTCGTCAGCGTGGCCAGCGGTTTGCCGTCGAGTCGCTGCACGGCGAACACCGGCACTTCCGGATCGGTGGGACCGGTGGGCCGCAGCGCCTTGGGGTTATTGAAGCCGGGGTGCATTTGGGCCAGATCGTTGCGCTTGCCGCTGAACTTGTTCGTCGGCGCGGTATCAGCGCGCATCAACCACCGCCGGCAGCCGACGTTCTTCTCGTCTCGCCCCACGCCGAGGCCAATTCGCGCAGGCGCCAGACGCTTTTGCGCTTCGGCAATTGCCTCGGCGATTTTCGGCGTGAGAAACCGGGCGTATTCCAGATCAACCTCGGAGCCCAAGGCGGCGTTGACCGACGGAGCCGAATGGGTGTGGGTCGCGGCGATCAGCATGTGTTCGGTCGGAATACCGGTCGCCTTATGCGCCAGCCGTTTGGCCATGTCCAGCAGTTCGCGCGGCAGGCCGCAACTGTCGACGATCACGATGGCTGCTTGCTCGGTCCCGTCGTCCAGGACCAGCGCCCGGGCGTGCAACGGATCGTTGACCTGCGTGGCCAGCACCTCCGTCATGTTCCCGTTAATGATTACCGGAAACTTCAACGGCGAGACGTCCATCGCCACGGCCCCCGCGCGAAAGACCTTGGCGGCTTCTTCTGCGAGCGCCTGGTTAGCGCCGGCCAAACCGATCGTCAGCCCGGCAGCGAGGCAGATAAACGTCCCAAGGCTGCGGCGGCGGGAGAAAGTGCGGAGGGCCGTCATTCAAAGGCTTCCTTTTTCAACAGGGCGGGCGATTGGAGCGCAAGGCGGGCTGAGCACCAACCTATTCGCTACGCGTCGCGTGTCAACTAAAAGCCCTGCATTCCTGGATTTAATGCAGCCTTACTCGGCGGCTCGTCCCGCGCTGCGGCGGATGAACTCGGCGATCTCCGGCAAGGGGGCGCCGGGAGTAAAGACCCGGGCGACGCCGAGGGCTTCGAGCTTGGGAATATCGGTCTCGGGAATGATTCCGCCGACGATCAATTGCACGCGGTCCAGCCCCCGCTTGCGCAGGCTTTCGACCAGCGTCGGCACCAGCGTCAGGTGCGCGCCCGAGAGAATGCTGACGCCGAGCACGTCGGCGTCTTCATCCTCGACGGCGCGGACCACGTCGGCCGGCGTTTGCCACAGGCCGGTGTAGATGACTTCCATGCCGGCGTCGCGCAGGGCGCGGGCGACGACCTGAATACCGCGGTCGTGACCGTCGAGCCCGATCTTGGCGAGCACGACGCGAATCGGTCGAGTGGCAGGGCTGGCCATGGCGACTTCTATGCTCCTCTGCGATAACGGCCCAACGAATCGGCCAGGGCGTTGACCGTCTCGCCCAGCGTCGCCTGACTCCGAGCGGCGGCCATCAACGCGGGCATGATGTTCTCCTGGCTGGCCGCGACGCGGCGGACCGTCGCCAGGGCATGTTCCACTGCGGCGGAGTCTCGCGCGGCTTTGACGCGAGCGAGATTCTCCTGCTGGCGCGTCTCGATCTCCGGATCCATCTCCAGCAGCGGGATCGTGGAAGGCTCTTGTTCGGTAAAGGCGTTCACGCCCACCACCAGTTTCTTGTGCGCGTCGACTTCGGTCTGATAGCGGAAGGCGCTCTCGGCGATGCGGCGGCGGAAGTAGCCGGCATCGATGGCGGCGATCATGCCGCCGGCCCGTTCGATCTCGGCGAAGATCGCCTCGGCTTCGGCTTCGAGCGCGTCGGTCCAGGCTTCGACCTGGTAACTGCCGCCGAGCGGATCGACCGAGTTGGCCGCGCCGGTTTCGTAAGCCAACACCTGCTGCGTTCGCAAGGCGATCGTAACGGCCTCTAAGGTGGGCAGCGACAGCGTTTCGTCGCGGCTGTTGGTGTGCAGCGACTGGCAGCCTCCCAGCACGGCGGCCAGCGCTTGATACGCCACGCGGACCACGTTCACTTCGGGCTGTTGCGCTTGCAGGCTGACTCCGGAAGTCTGAGCGTGAAACCGCAAGGCCCAACTGCGCGGATCCTTGGCGCCGTAACGCTCGCGCAAATGACGAGCCCAGATGCGCCGCGCGGCGCGGAACTTGGCGATCTCTTCCAGAAAGTCATTGTGCGAATTGAAGAAGAACGACAGCCGCGGGGCGAAGTGATCCACCGGCAATCCGCGGGCCAGCGTCTGCTCGACGTAATGAAAGCCGTCGGCCAGCGTGAAGGCCAGTTCTTCGGCGGCGGTGCTGCCGGCCTCGCGAATGTGGTAGCCGCTGATGGAGACGGGGTTGAATTGCGGAACGTGCCTGGTGCAAAACTCGATCGTGTCGATCACCAGCCGCACGCTTTCGCGCGGAGGAAACACAAACTCGTTCTGGGCGTGGTATTCCTTGAGAATGTCGTTCTGCAGCGTGCCGCGCAGCGTGTCCCAAGCGACGCCCTGGCGCTCGGCCGTCGCCAGGTAGAAGGCGAGTACGATCGCCGCCGGAGCGTTGATCGTCATTGAGACGCTCACGGCGCCCAGGTCGATGCCCGCAAACAGCCGCTCGAAATCGTCGAGCGTGTCAATCGCCACGCCCAGCCGTCCGACCTCGCCGGCGGAATTAGGATGATCGCTGTCCAGGCCCATCAGCGTCGGCAAGTCGAACGCCGTGCTGAGCCCCGTCTGGCCTTTTTCCAGCAGGTACTTGAAGCGGGCGTTGGTTTCTTCCGCGGCGCCGAAGCCGGCGAACTGCCGCATCGTCCACAGTCGCCCGCGGTACAAGTTAGCGTGAATGCCGCGGGTAAACGGATATTGGCCGGGAAAGCCAAGCCGCGTTTCGTAGTCCTCGTCGATTTCCGCCGGCAAGTAGACCGGTTCGACCGCACGGCCGCTGACCGTCGTCAGGCCGATCTCGCGCTCTTTCGCCACAGCCAGCGCCTCGCGAAACGCCTGTTGCGACCGGGACGTATTCTTCTCGCTCGCCGCCGGCGAGCGGGGGGCGTCAGCCCCCTGGTGTGTCCCGCCACTTGCTTGAGGCGCCGAAGCAGCCGGCGAGTCATCCTTAAATGCACTCATGCGAGTCGCCTTTCTGCAATCACTCGCGCTCCACGATCAGCGCCACGGCATTGCCGCCGCCCAAGCACAACGACGCCATTCCTCGCTGCAAGCCTCGCGATGCTAACGCGTGCAACAGCGTTACCAGCACGCGAGCTCCGCTGGCGCCGATTGGGTGCCCCAAGGCGATGGCGCCGCCATGCACGTTGACCTTGCTGGGCTCGAGTTCAAGCGGCCGCATGCAGGCCAGGCATTGCGCGGCGAAGGCCTCGTTCAGTTCGACAAGGTCGATATCGGCGAGCGTCATGCGGGCTTTGGCTAAGGCCTGCTCCATTGCCGCAACGGGGGCAATGAAGATCTCTTTCGGCGGCACGCCGCTGGTCGCGGCCGCTACGATCCGGGCCTTGAGCGGCGAATCGCTCTCACGCGCCAACGCTTCATCCGCCACGACCACCGCCGCGGCGCCGTCGCTGAGCTGCGAGGCGTTGCCTGCCGTCACCGTGCCTTGCGCGTCGAAGGCCGGCTTGAGGCTGGCCAGCTTCTCCAGCTTCGTGTCGGGACGCGGGCCTTCATCGAACTCGACGATCGTGTCTCCCTTGCGACCTGGCACGGTGACTGGCACAATCTCTCGCTGAAAGGCGCCAGACGCGACGGCCGCCGCCGCGCGGCGATGACTCTCTACGGCGAAGGCGTCCTGGTCGGCGCGCGAGACGCCGCGGCTGGAAGCGATGTAATCGGCCTCGGCGCCCATCGCAATGTTTTCAAAGGCGCACCACAAGCCGTCATGAATCATCGAGTCGAGCACGGTTTGCGGGCCGAACTTCCAGCCCTCGCGCGTGCCGGTCAGCAGATGGGGAGCGCGGCTCATGCTTTCCATGCCGCCCGCCACAATGCAGCGCGCGTCGCCGGCCCGAATGGCCTGATCGGCCAGCATGACTGCCTTCAGCCCTGAGCCGCACATCTTGTTGATGGTTAGCGCCGCGACGGTTGGCGGCAATCCGGCCGCCAGCGCCGCCTGACGGGCGGGCGCCTGGCCGACTCCGGCTGTCAGGATCTCGCCCATGATGACTTCATCGACGCGATCCGCGACAATCCCCGTTCGGCGCAATGCCTCGGCAATGGCCACCGCGCCCAATCGCGGCGCCGGGAGGCCGGCCAAACCGCCTAGAAACTTGCCGATCGGCGTCCGGCAGCCGCCAAGTATGTAAGCATGTGACATGCGTAAAAACCAATTCCAGAAGGAGAATACATTCCGTAATCGCTTACCGAATTATACCGCAGTCGCGGCAGGGGGGGGCCGAGGAAAGGCGGGATCTTGCCCCGGTCGTGGCGAAATGGAATCGAGAAACGGCAGACTAACCGGACGTTTTGGCAACTCGCGCTCTTTGTGAGTTACGAGCGTTTCCAGCTTGCGATTTGGGCCCCGATTTCATCGATCAGCCGTTCGAGCGATCCCGGGGCGAGCAGGGCGACCGTTTCCTGATAGACGCCCGTGCCGTAGAGTTCGCGCGGCGGCAGATAGGAGTGGAGCGATCCGTTGACCAATGTGGCGACGATGATGGTCGTGTTGGGGAAGCCGTCGCGCAAATTGCGCTGCAGCACTTGATAATGTTCGGCTTCGAGCGCCAGCCAGATGGCGTCGCCCATCTGCCACAGGTGGACGGGGAACGGGTAGATCGGACCGGGAGGGAGCGACGCGAGACGCACGAGTTGGCGTGTTTTGATTTCGGCCTGAGCGCGGCAATCGCGGGCTTTCGCTTCGTCGCCAGCGGCGCGGGCGGCTTGCTCTGCGGCCAGATGGCGAGTGCGCTCCGCTTCTACGTCGGCAGCCGTCGGAATGCCGGGGCGATATTCCAAGTCGACGGTCCACTTTCGCTGCCGCCAGCGGCTCGCCGTCTGGGCCGCTTCGCTCGATTCGGGAGCGTACTTCCAGGCGCCAATCGTGGCGCCCGAGATGACCGGGCCGATGTATTCAAATTGCGTCCGTGCAGGCGGCAGCGCCTCGAGGGCCGCGAGCGCCGCATAACCGAGTTGCCGCCCGTTCGAGTCGGCCACGGCCGTGTCGCCGACAAAGCCGACGCGCGGGCCGAGGTCGCCCGAGGCGCCTTGGATGAAGAAGCAAGGTGCGTCGAGGTTTTGTTCAACCAATTCTCGCATGGCCCCGACATAATCAGGACTGATCAGCGTGTTCTCCCAGGCCAAGGTCGTCGGATGGCAGGCATAGTTGACCACGGCGCCGAGCGCACGGCCGTCGAAGTCGGCAATGCGGGCGACGACGAGCGTGTCGTCCGCGAATCCGTCGGCGTTGTGACCGCAGACCCAGCGGTTGTTTGCTTCGTCCCATTGATCGCGATTGGCGGCCAGCGAGCAGCGGCCGCGGCCATAGGTAATGACGGCGGGCTGCAGCGAGGCGCGCGCCTGTCGCACAATATCCGCCAGCTTTGCCGCCAGGTCTTCGAGATACGGCCCGATCAATTCGCCGCCCGGCAGCTCAGCTCGCTCCAGCCCCATCAGCCCCGCGCCGTGCGTGTGCGAAAACATGACGAACAACCGTTCTCGCGGCACGTCGGTCGCTGCGGAGATGCGTTCCAGCAGCGTTGTCATCTCCTTGGCCCACAACAGGCAATGATCGACGGCCAGGAACACGACGTCGCGAGTTTCATTTTGCTGCGAGTCGCCCGCATCGGGCGAGACGTCGAGCGTCAAGGCCGTGGCGGTCAACGGCCGGTGCACGCCCGTCGAGCGGTCGTGCGTGGCGGCGCCCCACATACGATGGTAGATGCCGACCGGCGGTGTAATGTCGCAACGGGCCAGGCCGGCAAGACAGAGCGTTTCCGCACTACGGAGCGAGGGCATTGGGGTTCATTCCTCAATGACGTGATTCACGTTCACGAACAGCCAGCAAACAGCGGCTGCAATGTAAATGCCAAAGAACAAATAGAGCACTGCATCCCAACTGTTGGCTGCAGTCTGCAATTCGGCGGCGACTTCGGGGAACACTGCCGCGCCGAAATTGCCGCACATGTTCATGATCGCGAAGGCGATGCCGACGTGCCGGCCGCCGAGATCCATGCTGGCCGCATAGCTGACCGCGCCGCCCCACGAGGCAAAGAAAGAGCCGAGGCTGAACACGCACACGGCCAGCAGCGGATCAGCGATCATGCAGGCCGGCCAGATCATGGCGGCCGAGAGCAACATGCTTGCGGCGCCGACTCCCTGCCGGCTTAGCCGGCGGCTGCCGGTGCGCGAGAGGAGTTGATCGGCCAATATACCTCCCAGCGGCGAGCCGATGACGACCGCCGCCAGCGGCATGCTGGTCAGCCAACCCGACGCTTCGGTCGAGACGCTGAAGGTTTCCTTTAGATAGGTAGGGAACCAACTGGCGTAAAACATGTAGCCCGCCGCGCGGAAGAACTGCTGGGCGCATAAAAACCACAACGGCGCCGAGCAGAGGATCAGACGCCAGGGAGTTGGCTCACGCTGATTGGCTTCTGATGCTTTGGCGCGACTGGCTTGCGAACGAATCAGCGCAACTTCCGCGGCATTCACGCCCGAGTGATCCTCGGGCCGGTCGCGGAACCAGAGATAAAACCCAACCGACCAGGCCAGCCCCGGCGCAACGTACAACGCCAACAGCCAGCGCCAGCCGATGCCATGATCCAGCAGCGTGCCGGTCAACGGCAGGGCCACCGCGGCGCCGAGCGACATGCAACTGCCGAGCATGCCCGAGGCAAAGCCGCGGCGCGTGGCGGGCAGCCAGTCGACCAAGAGACGCGTGGAACAAGGAAACAATCCTGCCTGCGCGGCGCCGCAGGCCAGCCGCAAGGCGACCAGCCCCAGGTAGCCGCCGGCCAGTCCCATGGCGCCGGTCGCCAGCGACCAGGCCGCCGAGAAAATGGCCAGCGGGCCGCGAGAACCAAAGCGGTCGCCGATCCAGCCGGTCGGAATCTGCAGCAGCGCATAGCCCCAAAAGAACGAACCGAGCACCCAACCCATCTGCGTTTTAGACAGTCCCAGGTCGAGGCGGATTGACTCTTCGGCCACCGCGATCGCGTTGCGATGGATATAGGAGATCGCCGCCGCGGCGCAGAGCCAGACGAGCACCCAGTTCCGGACAAAGGTCGGACGCTCGCCGGCGGATGTCGGCGGGATCGACGACTCGGCGGAAGTTTCGTCAGGATCCGCATCCAAAACCATCGGGCCGCTCGCTCTCGGATAACGCCCTCTTGTTCTCGCCGCGCAATATCACCGGCCGCTATTCTGCAGCGAGATCCTGTAGCGGAAGTCGTGAGACTTCCGGGCCCCTCCACAATTCTCCCACCCTCCCATCTCCGTCAGGGCGTTCATTCACGTCACGGAATCTTCACAGATTCCGCTACGGTTTCACAATCATCGCCCGTCAGGCCGGCGGCAAATTCAGTTGCCGCGCCAGGGCCGTCACTTGCGCGTTCAGCCGGTCGCCATAGGCCAATGTGGCTTCGTCGGGCGTCCAGGTGGCGCGGCGGACGTACGTGCTGCTTTCCGGCAACACGCCGCGGGCCTTGAGCAGGCGCTTTTCAACCCAGTTGAACAGCTCCGAGTGCTGCAGCGCGTACATGATTTGTGGCAGCACGACTTGGAACATCGAGGTCGCCTCGTCGTGCCGATGACTGTGGACCGCGTCCCAAATCTGCGACAGCAGATCGGCCACGCCCAGGCCGGGCATTAACCCGCAGATGCCGGCCGGAATCAGGTCCAGCATGTACATGCCGCCCCAGCCCTCCAGCACGCCGATCCGGCCTTCGGTCGCCTCGATGATGCCGCGAATCTTCGGACCCATCAGCGACTCTTCCAGTTTGAGATAGCGGAAGTTCGCGCACTGGTCGGCCAGGCGCCGGGCGAACTCGCCGCCTACGGTCGGCCCGCCCGGATTGAAATCCTGAATCAGGACCGGCAGCTTGACGGCGCCGCAGATCGTGCGGGCGTAGTCGAGCAGGTCGTCTTCCTTGAGCGGAAAGATGCGAGGCAAGGCAAAGGAAATCAGCGACGCGCCGAGGCTCTCATAGTCCTGAGCGATTCTGGCGGCAATGCGAGCCGAGGGATGATTGGCTTGCGCAATCACGCCGATCGAATCGCCCGCCGCCTGAATGGCCGTTTCGACCGCCTGGCGTCGCTCCGCGTCGGTCAGTTTATAGAACTCGCTCGCGTACGCCGGCAGGCAGACCGCGCTCAGCTTGCTGCGGGCCGCGAACCGCACGCAAGCGCCGAGCGACTCGAAATCGATCTCTTCATCCGCAGTAAACGGCGTCGGTATGACCGGCACGACGCCGGAGAGGGCGATAGTCATCGGGAATCTCTGGGCAGTAAAAAACAACGGCGGGGCATTGCGGAGCGCGGAACTCGGTGGGGAACGGACGAATGCAGAGCATTGCATCTTCAGCTCGACGTTCCGTGTTCCGGGCTCCAGTTGACTGGCGGGCAGTGCCCGTGTCAACTTGGGCGGAGGTTTTCACTTCCTCAGATTTCAGCGGGATCGAGCGCGATGAAGATTACGGCGGTTGAAACGCACGTTTGCCATGCACGCATGCGGAATTGGATCTTTGTCAAGGTGCTGACTGATCAGCCTGGGTTGTGGGGCTGGGGCGAGGCGACGCTCGAATGGCACACGCGCGCGGTGGTCGGCGCCGTCGAGGACGTAGCCCAACTGATTGTGGGCAAGGACCCGACGCGCATTGAGTACCTGTGGCAGATGATGTACCGCCAGCACTTCTGGCATGGCAACGGCGTGGTCCGCGCCACGGCTATCAGCGGCATCGATATCGCGCTATGGGACATTCTGGGAAAGATTCACGGCGTGCCGTGCCACAAGCTGTGGGGCGGCCCGGTGCGAGATTACGTGCGGACCTATTGCCATCTGGGCGGCGGCAAGATGGAAGAGTTTTACGAAACGCAGCCGGCCGACGCCGGGCGTTTCGCCGAACTGGCCGCCAAGGCGGTCGGCGATGGCTTTACCGCCTTCAAGTCGATGGCCGTGCCGGAGACGGCGCCCATCGAGGGCTTGCGGCCGATCAAGTACGCCGAGGCCTGCGTCCGCGCCATGCGCGAGGCCGTGGGCGATACGATTGACATCATGGTCGATTGCCACGCCCGCCCTTCGCCGCGGATGGGTTTGATGTTCGCCAAGGCGCTCGAACCGTACGGGCTGTACTGGTTCGAAGAGCCCTGCTGGCCGGAGAACGTGGAAGGCATTGCCGAGATTCAACGGGCCGTCGCCACGCCGATCGCCACCGGCGAACGGTTGATCGGCCAGCACGCCTTCCGCCCGTTTTTCGAACGGCAGGCTTGCAGTATTTTGCAGCCGGACATCACGCACTGCGGCGGCTTGAGCGAAGCGCGGCGGATTGCCGCAACGGCGGAGGCGTATCGCATGGCGCTGGCGCCGCACAATCCGCAAGGACCTGTGAGCACCGCGGCTTCGCTGGAGTTGGGCTTCGCCACTCCGTCGTACATCATTTGCGAGGCGGTGCATCTCGACGTGCCGTGGCGCAGCGAAGTCGTCGAGGAAGGCTTTGTCATCGAGCCGCAAGGGCGGATCGTGCGGCCCGGCACGCGGCCGGGTTTAGGGATCGAGATCAACGAAACCGAAGTCAGGAAGCACCCTTTCGAGCAGGAACTGTTGCAGCGATCGTTTTACGCGGACGGCGCGGTGGGAGATTGGTAGGTTTGTGAACCATCGGCTAGAATAGTTGTATGGCTACGTCCACTGAATTAATGACGGCTGAGGAGTTTTTCAAGCTCCCCGACTCGGGGCGGCCTGCAGAATTGGTGCGAGGGGCGGTCGTCATGATGAACATGCCGGGCATTCGCCACGGAGAGATCTGCGGACGCATCGCCATTCTGATGGGCGAGTTCCTCAAGGGGCGCGATTTGGGCCGTGTAATTACGAACGATTCGGGAGTCATCACCGAGCGCGATCCCGATACGGTTCGCGGCGCCGATGTGGCGTACTATAGCTTCTCGCGATTGCCGCGCGGCGTCGGGCCGCGCGGATATCATGCCAGTGCGCCGGATGTCGTTTTCGAAGTCCGCTCGCCAAGCGACGCCTGGTCGGAGCTGATCGTAAAAACGGGCGAGTATTTGAAGGCTGGCGTGCTCGCCGTTGCGCTGTTCGAGCCTGACGATTGGTCGATTCACGTTTATCGACCGAACTCG
>DASZUP010000593.1:0-4365 GCA_035547635.1 Pirellulales bacterium | reverse complement strand
CGCTCAGGCACTGCTTGCCGGTGTTGCCGACTACGTGCCGGCAAATCCCGATATCGGCTACCTGCTCGAACTCGGCCCGGACTTATGGGCCCGCGCTAACAATGTGGAGTCGGAAGAGCGGACGTACATCGACGGCTATTGGGGGCAATGCCATTGGAACGCTGCGATGACGGCTGTCAGGAGAGCTGGAGGCGTCCCATCAGTCGGGGTTAATCAATCAAATCTTATCGTCGGGAGCCCCATCCGGATCTTCAGGGGGTATGCGTACTTCTTTTCTCCTCGTGGCATGGGAAATGGATGGGCCATGCACAGTTGGTGCATGGACGGTAACACCATCCTGGAGACGACAGGTCCTATGGTCGCGTACTTCGGCGCGGAGCTGAGCGCTGCAGAAAGGCTGCGACTCGCCAATCTGGTCGCGGTATATGATCCCACTCAAGGCCACATGGGCCGGGGCTGGGGACTCGACCAAGAGGGCCAACGAATTCCTGTCGCTGCCGCACTCATTGCCAACACCATCGGATTATTAAGCGTTTCCGCACCGCCAGATTTAAGGGGGGGGGCGAACGGTCCACAGCCGCAAGCTGAAGGAAACGCTGGGGCGGAAGGACAGCCGCTTGAGTAGTGGAGCGACGTCGAGGGAAGTTTACTCACAGCTAAGGTCTGGACACTGGCATTTCTTCGTAAACACCGTTTCCCGGACATTCGCAAGTTCGTCGCGGCCTATGAAGCGAGCTTTCCGCCCAGCAAACTCACGTTGAACGTCACCTCGGCGCCCATCCCGCATCCACCGGACGTCGGCGGTGATGCTGTTGTTGGCCCCTGTTGAAGATGTGGCAACGCGGGCAATAGCCGAGGCAGTCAGGCTGAGCCCCCTCGGCTTTGCCATCGAGCATCGAACTAACCTGAGGCCAGATTTCAAAAACGCTTTTTAGATTTGGCCTCGGCTGTCGGCTTGCTCGGACGCGGCAGGCGGCACGAGGGGTCACAGCATGCTGGGCGATGGATTGTGGGGCACGGCGGCCAGATCGTCATCGGTCAGCGGTCGCGCAGATTCGCTCCACTCCTGGTAGCCAGCCAGCGCGCTGCCCTGTTCGAACTTGTGGCCGTCCTTCTGCTCCGACAGCGTCGCCCAGCGCACATAGGCCAGCAGTTGCTGGTCGCCGTCGAACGTCGCCACGAGCTTTCGCGGCATGTCGCGTTTGGAGCCGTATAGGAAATACATGCTTTATCTCCTTCGATCGCTTCGTGTTTGAATCAATCTGCGCGGCAGTTTGCCGGAAACCCGATGCGCGTGCGAGCGAGAAACCCGCAAATCCCATGCGCTGCGCAACGCTTGCAGCCATCGCCTGGCGCCCATAGAAAGTTCAACGGGTGGTCCGCAGGAGCTGCAGCTGATTCTACCTGCGGCGGAGACAGGGGCCTCGCGACGCAACGATAGCCGCGCCAAACGCCCTGCCACCCTTCCAATGCCGGTCGCCACGTTGGCCAGCGCCACTTGGCAGAGGACTGCCGCCCCCCCCTATTAGCTGTCCCACATAGCGGTGACAAACCTATGCTGCAAAGGGAGTTAGCATGATTTTGGCACCAGTCGGGTTCGCAGGAATGGCTCTCAAGGCCTCAGAATGGCCGCTGGAGCCGTTTGCCTGGTCTGTGGCGACTCCAACCTCGTCCGGGGCGGAAAAAATCCGCCAAACGGCCTCTGAGGAGGTCGAGCATGGGCAGTCGACAGGGCGTCCTGGCTCTCCCGGGGGAGACCGGGAGCGATTGAGATAGGGTATGCCGGCGCGGAAACTCTAAACCGGCGCCGTTGCAGCCGTATCTTCCCCGAACGCCCGGTTTTGCTTCGCCGTGGCCGCCGTTTTATTTTTTTGAGCTTGGGGCATCTACACGATGGGCCGTTTGTTCGACGTTGCGGGCGGCGTCTCCGGCGAATGCGACAAGCGCATCGGCGGGCGCATCAGCCAACACGATTTGCCAATCGCAAACACCTGCACGCTGCGAAGTGATCTCGGCCCGTTGGTCGTTGACGCGAATCCACGCGATCTCGCCATTATCGTGCGAAACGCCTCGGACGATGAGTCGGCCCGCCTTGTCGCGGCTTGCCGACAGGATGATCGTCGCCGGCGGCAAATCGTCGATGGCAGGCAACAGTTCGGGCCAGCTCACGTCGTGCACCTCCGACACCGCCGATTCATCGCCCGTCAACGGCGGCAGCGAGCGATACTGGTTGCCGTCCGCCAGCAGGTCCTTGGCCTTGGTGCTGACGATCTTGGCGTGGCGTCCGGGACCAAAATAATCGTGAACGTAGTAAGGCACGCCTTGGCGCACATAGGGATCAACGCGCAGAGAACCGCCGCGGTTGAACACCGGTCGCCGCGCGTCGTCGCCCGTCCAGACCACGTTGCGGAAGTGGCTCTCGGCGCCGCCGGACAGATTATTGTCGGTCATGTGCACGACCGGATGCCGCTGATCGCCGCCGTGCAGCCCGTCGATCGTCAGGCCGTCGACCGTAAAGCTGCCCGCCTGGGCGCTGGCGTCGTCCATGCCGCGGTTGAACGGCTCGGAACCAGTGTGAGAAAGTTGCACGTTGCGATAGACGTGCTTGTCGAAGGCGGGCCGGTACACCCCGTATTCCGCGCGGTCGATCCGCAGCCCGTCGATCAGCATCGAGGGGCTTTGCGGGCGGAAGGCGTAATGCGCGTCCCAGATCGTGAAATTGCGAATCACGTGCGGGTGCCGGGCGTCAGGGCCGGTCCAGTCGATGTTTTCGATCCGCTTGAGAGAGGCCTCGTCGCGAATGGCATCGTCGGGCTGGGCATTGCCATTGGCGGCCACGACCATCCCGGCGAAGTTCGTGTGGGCTTCGTTGTCTTCGAACCGCCAGATCGGAATCGTGCGTACGTCGATGGATTGCTTGCGGCCGTCGGGCTGCAGGATGGGCAAGCGGCTGTCGGCCTGAGACGTCTTTTGCATGTCATAGCGGAAGCCGTATTGATCGTTCTCGCAGCCCACGTTGCGCACCAGCGAGTTGCGGCCGTTGGGCCACCAGAACGCCGCGCCTTCGTTGGCGTCGAAGCCGAGCACCTGCTTCGGCAGCCGCTTGCCGCGATAGGCCTGCACGCCCAGGTTGTGATCGAGCAGGTTGTAAACCTCGGTTCCGTCTTCCAGGAAAAAACCATGCCCCACGCTCTTGAAGCCGACGCAATCGCGGACCACCAGGTATTGCGCGCCATGGATCGTGACCCAGCGGTTGTGCGAATCGACGATCGCGGCGCCGAGCACCTGGCTGCCGCGCATCGTGTCGCCGATCAGGTGGAAGTGAATCGCGTAGCGGCCGAGCACGCCTTCTTTGCCCAAATGCGCGAAGCGGGCGTAGCTGATGCCGCCACGGCTGAAGCGGTGGTAAACCGTATGCCCGCGAACGCCTGCGGGGTCGGCGCTTTCCACGATCACGTTGCGCGAGAGGTTGGCGACTTCGCTGCGGAACTCGCCGCTGCCGGCGTGTTCAAACTCCAGCGGCTCGTCGAGTGTGAGCGTCGCCCCGGCGATCGCCGCGATGCGACGCGTTGCGGTCTGCCCGGCTCCCGACTGGCCTGGTTTGGGCCGGTAGGTCGCCAAGCCTTTTCGTTGCGAACCCGTTACGATGACTTCGTCGCCCACGCGCCAATCGCTCGCCGCTTCCGCGAGAGTTACGCTACGGTCGCCCGGTTTGGCATTGGCGCCCAGCTTCAGCCAGGTGCGCTGCAAAGGCGCACCGTGGAATTCCATGCGGGCCGAACAACAGGCAATGGCTGGCGCATCGTCCTTAGGCATGCCATGCAGGTAATGCAGCCGGATGCGGGCTGTGAACTGGGCGGGGATCGGCGCCTCGGGCGTGCCGACGAGCAGTTCAGGCATGCCGCCCGCCGGAGCGTCGCTCGGCTCGCCCGCCAGGTTGGCCCCGCGAAAGTCGCAGGCGAATCCGCTCTCGCTGCACGTATCGCTGTTTTGCACTTTCAGCAGCCCCACATTCAGTTCAGTATCGCGATCGCGGGCGAAGCGGAGCGTGCCAACGACTTGAATCAACCGGATCACTTCCGGGCTGGCCGCATCGTAGTCGACCGTCGTGCCGCGGCTGATCAGCACGCGATCGTCTTTGCCCGGCACGCGCTGCGGCTTCCAGGTTTTGGCATCCGACCAGGCGCCGCTCACGACCGAACGCAGTAAAAACTGCACGCGTCCCTCATGATGGTCGTGCTGGGCCCCGGCGACGCCGGCCATCGCCAGCAAGAGGGGCGCTGCGAGCAAACACGCGGCAGAACGGCATCGGCGACCGAACATGAACGGCTCCTTGGCAAACGAGTGTTCGATTAGTCCCGGCCT
>DASZUP010000592.1:0-3058 GCA_035547635.1 Pirellulales bacterium | reverse complement strand
TCGTCTTCGGAAATGCCTTTGCCCAGCTCGACAATTTCCGGGTTCATGCCGTTGAGACGGATGCCCTTCTCGCGGTTCTGGCCGAAGATCAGCGGCTTGCCGTGTTCCAGTTCCAGCGTGGTGTCGGCCTTGGTGGCGCGGTTGGTGGCATAGTCGTAGGCGCCGTCGTTGAACACATTGCAGTTCTGGTAGACCTCGACGAACGACACGCCGCGGTGCTCGGCGGCCCGCTTCAACACCATGCCCAGGTGCTTGATGTTGGAATCGATCGAACGGGCGACGAACGTGGCCTCGCAGCCGATGGCGATGCAGAGCGGGGCCAGCGGGTTGTCGATGGCGCCCATCGGCGTGCTCTTGGTGACCTTGCCCACCGGCGAGGTCGGCGAGTACTGGCCCTTGGTCAGACCGTAAATCCGGTTGTTGAACATCACGATGTTGAGGTCGATGTTGCGGCGGATGCAGTGCATCAGGTGATTGCCGCCGATCGACAAACCGTCGCCGTCGCCCGTGATGACCCAGACGGAAAGGTCAGGCCGGCTGGTCTTCAAGCCGGTGGCCACCGCCGGAGCGCGGCCGTGGATGGAGTGAATGCCATAGGTGTTCATGTAGTACGGAAAACGGCTGGAGCAGCCGATGCCGGAGATGAACACGGTCTTCTCGCGCGGAATGCCCAGCGTGGGCAGCACCTTCTTCATTTGCGCGAGGATGGAGTAGTCGCCGCAGCCCGGGCACCAACGAACGTCCTGGTCGCTGGCAAAGTCGTTCGGGCTCAGCACGGGTAGAGTAGTGTCGGTCGCCATAGTGGATCACCTTGATCGGTAGAAGGCCTTGATTCGGTATTGATTCGCGGAAGGAAGGATTGACTTAGGGATGGCGTCGTCAGTCGGCCAGAAGCTCCTGAATCCTCTGGACCAACTCGGCCACGGTGAACGGCTTGCCCTTGACCTTGTTGAACCCGATGGCATCGACCAGGTACTCGGACCGCAGCAGCATGCGCAACTGCCCGCAATTCAACTCCGGAACCAGCACCTTCTCGTATTGCGAGAAGATCTCTCCCAGGTTGCGGGGCAGCGGGTTCAGATATCGCAAGTGGCAGTGCGCGGCGGAGCCGCCGGTCGCCAGAATCTGATTGACCGCGGTGGCGCAGGCCCCGTACGTTCCGCCCCAACTGACCACCAGCAGCTTGCCGCTCTGCGGGCCGACGACTTCCTGCAGCGGAATGTCGTTGGCCACGCCGGCCACCTTGCGAGCGCGAGTGTGCACCATGTGCTGGTGGTTGTCGGGCTCGTAATTGACGTTGCCGGTGACGTCCTGCTTTTCCAGTCCGCCGATGCGGTGCATCAACCCCGGCGTGCCCGGCAAGGCCCAGGGGCGGGCCAGCCGCTCGTCGCGCTCGTAAGGATGGAACACGTGACCGTTCTCCGACGGACCGGGATGCTTGATCTCGATCGGCGGCATCGAGGCCGCATCGGGAATTCGCCACGGCTCAGAACCGTTCGCCAGGTAGCCGTCGGTCAGCACCATCACCGGCGTCATGAACCGCACGGCAATCCGCCAGGCTTCTTGCACCACGTCGAAGCAATCGGCCGGGCTGCGCGCGGCCACCACCGGCATGGGGCACTCGCCGTTGCGGCCGAACATGGCCTGCAGCAAGTCGGCCTGTTCGGTCTTGGTCGGCAAACCCGTGCTCGGACCGCCGCGCTGGACGTTAATGACCAGCAGCGGCAGCTCGGTCATCACGGCCAGGCCCATCGCTTCCTGCTTGAGGGCAATGCCCGGGCCGCTGGAGGTGGTCACCGCCAAGGCCCCGCCAAACGCGGCGCCGATGGCCGAGGTGACGGCGGCAATTTCATCTTCGGCCTGGAAAGTCCGCACGCCGAAATTCTTGTGCTTCGACAACTCGTGGAGGATATCGCTGGCGGGCGTGATCGGGTAGCTGCCCAGGAACAGCTCGCAGCCGCTGCGCTTGGCGGCGGTCATCAAGCCGTAGGCGGTGGCTTCGTTGCCGGTCAGGTTGCGGTACACGCCCGGCTGCAGTTGGGCCTTGTGAACGCGGTACTGCGAGGCGAAGGCTTCGGTCGTTTCGCCGTAGTTGTAGCCGGCCTTCAAGGCCTGGCGGTTCGCCTCGGCCACGGCCGGAGACTTTTTGGCGAACTTGGCGTCGATGTATCGCAAGGTCGGCTCGAGCGAACGATCGTAGAGCCAAAAGACCAGGCCCATCGCGTAGAAGTTGCGGCAGCGGTCGCTTTCCTTCTGGCCCAGCCCGCAACCGTCGACCGCCAGCCGCGTCAGCCGCGTCATGTCGATCAGGAACACCTGGTAGCCGGACAGGCTGCCGTCTTCCAGCGGATTGGAAGTATAGCCGGCCTGCTTGATGCCCTTGTCGTCGAAGGCGTCTTTATTGATGACCAGAATTCCGCCGGGAACCAGGTCGCCCAGGTTCGTGGCAAGCGCGGCGGGGTTCATGGCTACCAGAGCTTCGACGGAATCGCCCGGCGTATAGATTTCTTTGCTGGCAAAGTGAATCTGGAAACCGCTCACGCCGGCTCGCGTGCCGCGCGGGGCGCGAATCTCAGCGGGGAAGTCAGGGAACGTGGCGATGTCATTGCCGGCCAACGCCGAAGTGTTGCTGAGCTGCGTGCCGGCCAGCTGCATGCCGTCGCCCGAATCGCCGCAGAAACGCACGGTGGCGGACTCGAGTTCAACAATCGGCTTCGCAGGGCCGGAAGTCGTAGTAGACATGATAAAAGGCTGTTCCTTTAAGTCAGGGCTTGCGATGGAAGAGGAAGCAACGGCTCAGGGCGGTCACTCAATCAATTCTACAAAAATGAGCAAAAGCAGGCGGACGGTTGGAGGTTGGAAGCAAGGTGGGGAAGGCTACGCGGGTTGGCGCCGCAATTCGGGGCGTGCAAGGCGGGGCTGGCGGTTGTGCGGCTGACGACAAGGCAAACAGCAGCAACGCTTAGCGTACTCTGGAACAACATACAAGGCATGCATAAAACGCCCCGAACCGCACGGCAGGCCTGGTTTGCTTGCCGGTTGCTTGCTTGTCGCCAGC
>DASZUP010000591.1:0-1741 GCA_035547635.1 Pirellulales bacterium | reverse complement strand
CGGTCGGCTTCGACCATGACGTGCATCGTGATCGAGGTCCGCCCGACCTTGACCAGTCTGGTCCAGAAACAGACGACGTCGCCGACGAACACCGGCTCGTGGAACTCGACCCGGTTCATCGCCACGGTGACCATCAACGGTTCAGGCCAGCCGGCGCGGCGAATTTCGTAGACCGCTCCGATCACGCCGGCCTGGTCGATATAGCTGAGCAACACGCCGCCAAAGATGGTGCCATGCGGGTTGGTGTCTCGCGGCATCATGACGACCTTCGTCGCCAAATATCGTTCTTGCGGCGTCTCAGTCATACTTGGCTCGGAAAGGCGGAAACAGGTTGGTCGCACACTGCGATTATGCGGCCGGGTTGCCGGCATCTTCCTGGTTTTTCACAGCGCTGGCAATGCGCCTTGCGGGTAAATACAATAGTCCGACGACCGGCCTACCCGAATTTTGTCGTCTGCGTGGCCCCGAGCGGGAGCTTTCAACGCCTGGCGACCCATCCCACTTGAACGACCCACCAGGAGGAATCTCAATGACCCCAGGCATTTGCAACACGCCGCGTTGGCTCGCCGCGTTGGTTCTCGCGTGCGCAGCGCTCTTCTCAGGCGTTGCCGTCGCCGAAGACGAACCGGGCTTCGAATCGCTGTTCGACGGCAAGACGCTCGACGGGTGGCGCCTCGTCGGCAAGCAGGGCGAGGGCTACGTCGTCAAGGACGGCGTGATCGTCTGCCCGGCCACCGGCGGCGGCAACCTGTTCACGGAAAAAGAGTACAGCAACTTCATCCTGCGGTTCGAGTACCGCGTATCGCCGGGCGGCAACAACGGCATCGGCCTGCGGTCGGCGTTCGAAGGAAACCCCGCCTTCGATGCCATGGAATCACAAGTGCTGGACGACTACGCCCCGCAATACGCCAAACTCCTGCCGGGCCAATATCACGGCTCGATCTACAAGGTCTTCGCGGCCAAACGCGGCGCCCCGAAAAAGGCCGGCGAGTGGAACACCGAAGAAATCGTCTGCGATGGCCCGCACATCAAGGTCACCGTCAATGGGCAATTGACTGTGGAAGGCAACATCAACGACGTCAAGGACGAAGCCATCTTGAAGGAGCACCCGGGCCTGAAGCGGACCACCGGCCACATCGGCTTCCTGGGCCATGGCACGCTGGTAGAATTCCGCAATATCCGCGTCAAAACGCTGCCTGACACGGCCGAGAAATAACTACTCGCCTGTTTCTTCCAATTCCTCGGGCTCGTCGACTTCGACAAAGTCGTAGATCAGCCAATCGAGGAATTCGACCAATTCGGGCGTGGGGGCGGCGGTGAGCCGCTCCTCGCCCGTTTGCTGGTCGGCCAGCCACTGGAGAAACTCGCTCTGAGGCGTCGTCGCTTCGACCGGCGGCGCTTCGGCGGCGAGGAACTGCTCCAAGGCCCATGCCACGTCTGAGGCGCGCTGGAAGCGTTGATCCGGATGTTTGGCAAGCATCGACCCCACCATCTCGTCCAACTCCGGCGGCACGTCGCCGTTCAGGCTCGACGCCAGCGGCGGCGGTTCGGTAGCGTGCCTCAGCACCAGCCGCACCGGGTTGCTTGATGTAAAGGGCGGTTGCCCCGTGAGGCAGTGAAATAGCGTGCAACCCAGGGCATAAATGTCGCTCCGCGCATCGGCTTTCCGCGGATCCTGAGCCTGCTCGGGCGCCATGTAGGCGAACGAGCCCAGAATCGTATTGGCGGTGGTCAACTCCAT
>DASZUP010000590.1:0-2915 GCA_035547635.1 Pirellulales bacterium | reverse complement strand
TCCCCGCGCGGTGATAAAAGTTGGCCGATGGTACGGGCGATCACTTTCCGGCACTGCCGCAAGCGGTTATCATATGCGTAACGCTTGGTCGTTCGATCGGCAACCAACCGGGGAATAATGGTCAAGCGTGCCGGGTCAGCTTCGGCGCCCGCTGAGCAAACGCGTCCCCAGCAAAGGAGAGAATCGTGAACCGGACCCGTCAAATTCTGCCACTATTCGCCGCCAGCTCCATGAGCCTCCTGTTCTTGGCCGGCTGCCCCAACGCGGGAACTCAGACGCCGTTGCCCGGCACGACCGCACAACCGACGCAGGGGCCGACCGGGGCTCAGTCGGCGCCAGGGAGTACGGCGACCGGCACTTCGGGTGCGAGCAATCCGGGTTCCGGAAGCACGTCCACGGGAAGTTCCACCGTAACTCCTACCCCGGTTCCTTCGGCCCCCGGGCTCGGGACGACTACCGTCCGTGGCACCGTCTACGACGAGAACGCCGGCACGGTGGACGGGGCCTCAGTCCGCGTCGTTTCGCTCAATGCCTCGGTTCCATTCGACTCGACGGTGACGGCGAATGGGGGGGCGTACGTCGTCAATGGCGTCCCTGCCGGCGTTTCGGTCGCTATTATGGCGACCAAGCCCAACTGGACGAGCCGTACCCGGGTGGCGACGCTTCTGCCGCTGACTTCCGCACAGCCCAACGAAATCGACTTCGGTGGCACCAGCACCACGCCCGACGCTTCCGGCCCAGCCTATTTCATTTGTGATTGCCCCGAGATCTCGGCTCTGAGCCCAGCGAGTGGCGACAGTATCGCCGCAGGTAGCACGCTCACCTACAAGATCACCTTTAGCGAGCCCCTCGATGCGGCAAACCAAAGGCGCGTCGACGATGCGGTGCATTTCACGCCAGACAGTCCGCCGACAGCCGCGGCATCGATGGACATCAACGACGGTTCGTATTTCGGTGTCGATTCGAACACCGTGAAGACGACCTGGGACACAGCCGGCAGCACCTTGACGGTGACTTTTCAGGCGCCCCTCTACACGCAGAACAACAACGATCAGACCTATCAGTTTTATCTGAAGCGGCCGGACGGCGCTTCGCCGATCGTGGATCCCGCGGGTCATGTGCTTGGCTACACCGCACCAGACGCGGGCGTGCGCTACAACGCGATCGCGATCTCGAGTCCCTCGCTGAATAATCAGACCACGGGCGCGGCGCGTTGGCAGGCAACGCACGTGGGCAGTGCTAGCTTCAAGGTGACCAAGGACACTACGCAACCCAAGCTCGTGTCGACGTCCGTCAGCTCCATTACGCTGAACGGCGTCGCGAGCAAGCGCTTCGCGCTCACCTTCAACGAGCCCATGGCCGTGTATGGCAACAACACGGCGGCGGTCACGGGCGCGAACACAGTCACCCAGGGCAGCACGGTTAATTCTTCGACCGCGATTAACAACTACCAGTTCATCATCTCGAAGTCGTCGCTGACCGGCACGGACATCGACACGACGCCATCGGAAACGGGTACCACGGGGGTGGGCAGTTCCACGGATTCCACGGGCAGCAAGGCCCTCGCGAGCCAGTTGGTCTTCACTTTCGACGGATCCCAGTCCGGCGTGAACGTGCAACCCAGTACTTCCGATCCGAACACTCTGTTGGTCACGGTGCCCGCCTCGATGGTTCCCTCTGATGCCTTGTACTACAAGGTAGAGGCGAAGAACATCCAGGATCCGGCCGGCAACAGCATCTCCACGGCCAACGGCAATGGCGGTTCCGCGGGCGACAACATCGCGACGGGACAGTTCTAAAAATCCGAAAGGGCGGGCGAAAGCCCGCCCTTTTCGTATGTGGGGTATACTACCCCAGTTGCCCTTAATCGTTAGAATATCTGTATGAAAGCTTCCGATACCCTTACGCGCATTTTCTCGTTCCTGCCGTACCTGTTCTTTCCGGTGCTGCTGTTCCTCTCGCCCCTCTCGGCCTCGTTGCCGATGGACGAGGCCTTCAAGGTCCCGCAAGAAACCTTCGCCGTCATCGGCTGCTGGCTGTTCTCCGCGAGCGTGCTGCTCAGCCGTGCCGTCGCCGGCAAGCCCTGGATTCCCGCGGTGAAGCTGTCGTGGGTGGCGATTCTGCTCGCCGTCGAGGTGCTGCTTTGCCCGCGCTGGGCCTACAACGGCCCGACGGCCGGCGGCTACGTGCTGACGGTCGTCGCCTATGCGCTGATGGGGATCACGCTCTGGACCTGGGTCTCCGAGAAGCCCTCACGCCGCTACTATGCGTTCGCCGGCCTCGGGGCGCTCGTAGCGATGGAGTGCATTTTCGCCTGGATGGAGGGTCTCACGGTTCCGTTCGAGTCGTGGGCGGCGATGCTTCCGCCGCTGCCCTTGTTGGGAAGCTGGGATCGCGATTTTCTGATGCTGGTCGGCGCAGGCAGTCGTTTGCATCTGGCCTTCGGCACTTTCGGCAACGTGAACTATTTGGCCGAGTTCCTCGTGCTGACCACGCCGCCGCTGGCGGCAGCGGCCTTCGCGCGCCGGAAGCCTGAATCGATGGCTGAGGCGGGCGGGGAAAACCGCACACTCGTCGCGACCGAGGGCAGTCAGGATGGCGGGAAGTGGGCGTTGGCCGCGACCATCGCGATCGCCGCGCTCGTCACCATCGTCATCACGGGCGCCCGCGCCGCCATGATCGGCCTGGTGCTGGCGCTGCCGCTCGGCGCCCTGATCGCCTTCGGCGATCCGCGCGTTTGGCTCGGCCAGCTCAAGAAATCCCAGCTCATCACGGGCGCGGTCGTGGTGCTCGCCATTCTGGCCGCCGGTGGCCATCACCTGTTCATCAAGCTCACGCACGCGAGCGTGTCCGATCCGGACACGGCCTCGCGTCTGTACAACTGGCAAGGCGCGCTCAAAATCTGGAGCCATTAT
>DASZUP010000589.1:0-9951 GCA_035547635.1 Pirellulales bacterium | reverse complement strand
GTTCTTGTAAACGAACGTTTTGGTCGTCGCGGCGACGCCTGGCTCGTCCGCCTGCGTTTGTCCCGGCGCAACCAGTATCAGTCCGGCCAGCGCCACACACGACCACCGGAAGGAAAGCACGTTCATGGGTTCAGCGTCTCTCACGTCAAAATGGCTTCAGGCCCGGCGATCGCCCCGCATCTAATGTAACAAGAACGCCAGGCCGGCGCCGCGAGGTCTCTTATTACCCCGGCGCTAAAGTAGGTCAGGCTTTCCAGCCTGACGGACCCTGCACGTCAGGCTGGAAAGCCTGACCTACCTGACAAACTTTCGTGCCGGCGTAATATTCCAAGAGCGTTTGCACTCTCAAGATGCACATCCAGCGCGGAGCCGCGGCGGAGCGGAGTTTGCCGTCGGAGCGGAGGTGCGTTCATTCTCCCACCCGAGACGGCGTTTCCAACAGCACCGGCAAGGGCATTCGCAATGCAGGCGCCTCAGAAGCGCTGCGGGCGAGCGGGCCCCCTTTAGCGAGGAGAGTTAGCGACCCATGGCCAAACGCAAACCCCAGTCATCCGCCACCAAGAGCGACCTGGTGCGGCAATATATCGCCAGACACCCGGAGCATTCGATCACGGCGATTCAGCAGGGCATGCACGAGCAGGGCATCGACATTTCTCGCGCCCTGGCAAGCAAGATCAAATACTCGCGAGTCGCTCCGCCCGGGACGAAGCGGCGCGGCCGCAAGGGGCGCAAGCCCGCCGCGGCGTCGGCCGCCGGCGCTGCGACCAAGGCCGATCTGATTCGAGCCGAGATCCGACGGCAGGGCCCTCGCTTCCGCCCTCGCGACGTGGTCGCGGAATTAGAGCAGCAAGGGGTGACGGTGATGAGCAGTCATGTGATTGCCATCGCCAAATCGCTCGGCATGAAGCGCCGCCGCCGCGGACGGCCCGCGGGCGCCGTAACGCGATCGAGCGCGACGCGGACGGACCGGGTCTCTCTGGACGATCTGGTCGCTGCCAAGCGACTTGTGGAAAAGCTCGGCGGAATCGAAGCGGCGTCGAAGGCCCTGGCCGCTTTGGCCCGGCTGACTTGAGCGTCTACTTCTTCCTGCGCCGGCGCGTGGCCCAGCGAATTCGGCAGCCGCGCGCCACCGTTTCGGCGACCTCGGGCTGCTCGCCGGCCAGCGTCGCTTCGATGGCGGGTTCCAGATAACGGACCTTCACGCGATCGACGTCGCTATTGTCGTCCATGCCGCCCATGTAGGTCACGCGGCGGTCTTGATCGAGCACAAAGAACTCGGGCGTAAAGGCGGCGCCATAGGCTTTGGCGATGTCCTGCGTCTCGTCGAACAGATAGGGAAACGGAAAGTTCTTCTCCTCGGCGCGCGCCTTCATCTTCGGCAGGCTGTCGTCCGGGATCAGGTTCACGTTGATCGCTACAAAAGCCGCTTTCCCGCTTGGCCCGCCATATTTCTTGGCCAGCGAGATGATGCGATCCTCATAATCGGTTGCGATCGGGCAACTATTGCACGTGAACACGACGACGACGATCGGAGCCTTCACGTCGGCCAGGGAATGCTTCTTCCCGTCGACGCCGGGCAGATCCTTCCAGGCGGGCGCCGCATCGCCGATGCTCAGCGTCTCGTTATATTCGCCGGCAACGGCTCGACCGGCCCAGCACGCAACGGCCACGATAGCAACGGCAACCCAAGAACGAAGCATCGGCGGCTCCTCAAGAAACAGCGGACGGCTGCAGCGCCGCAGCCGGCGCACCCCTAGCAACTTACAACAGCCCGAGCGTTTCGCAAGCCGCTGCCGCGAGTGGGGCGGAACCGGCGGGACAAAGGGCGGCGCGACTCAGGTCCGGCGCTGCAGAGAGGTCGCAGGCGCAAAAAAAGACCCCGGCAAGGCGGGGCAGGTACCTTACCGAGGCCCGTCGGCGCGAGGCCGACTAAAGAAGTCTATCCGAAGCTTCGTTTGGTGCAAGGCGCTTGAAACAAAAAATTCACGAAGACTTTTTTGACGAACAAAGCGTGCTGTTTTGCCTCAAGATGCGTGCCAGATCGCACGCGTCCAGGCGGGCGCCGCGATGCCTATTGACCGTGCGTTTCCCGGCGTTATCCGCAGTCCCATGGCTTCGCAGCGGCGCCGTTGAACCGTTTCTTTCCGCCGCCGTTCGGGAGCCGAGTGAACGGGCCCGCCCGAGCCGGTTCTGTGCGGCTCCGCGGCAACGCACTCTCGGCGCCCATGACGCAAACCGAGCCCTACGGCGGGCCACCTGGCGGCACGGCCGGCCACCCATTTTTCCGCAAGCGGGGCGCGGGGCGATCGGCCCGCACGGTCGTGAAGCGCGCTTCCTTCCGCGCTGAAACCAAGCGGGCTTAGCGGCGGCAGGCCCAGGGAAAAAGCCGTTCGTTCAGGGGGCCGCCCCGGGGGAGCGCAGATGGATCGACGGCAAGAGCTTACAATTCGCTAGGCGCTTTTCGGGGCGATGCGATGCGGACGAGACGGAGTTGGGGGCCTTGCGCAATCGATTTCATTCAAGAGCATGCGATTCTACGAGCTGATTTTTCACAACCTCGCCCATCGGAAGTTGCGTTCCCTGTTGACGGCCGGCGGCGTAGCGGTAGCGATTGCAACGGTCGTAACGCTGGTGGGGATTGCGTATGGATTGACCCGCACGGCCGTCGATGCGTTTCGCAGTCACGGCGTGGACCTGGTCGTGGTCCGGGCGGGCGCCGTGCAGCGAACGGCCAGCAGCATGGACGAAAGTTTTGCGCCGCGGTTGGCCAGCCTGCCGGGCGTGGTTGACGCCATCCCCGCCTTGACCGACATGGTCTCGCTGGGCGGCGGCGGGCCCGTCGGCGTGGCCGTCCACGGCTGGCCCGCCGACTCGCGCGTCTGGAACACGCTGCGCCTGGGCCGCGGCCGTTTGCTGCGCGCCGGAGATCGTCATTGCGTCGTGCTTGGCGAGCAGTTGGCAAAGAACCTTCACAAGGACGTCGGAGACACGGTCAAAATCGAGCTGCAGCCCTTCCGCGTGGTCGGCGTTTACGAGAGTTCCAACGCTTATGAAAGCGGCGCCGCGGCGGCGCCGCTCAAGGATCTGCAGGAGCTGATGGATCGCCCCGGTCAGGTCTCGGAATTCATGCTCGTTTTATCGCCGGACCTGCCCGATCCGGAAACCGCGACCGCCGAGTTGCGCCGCGAGATCGCCGCCCTGCGCGACGACGCGGGGGACCTGGCCGGACTGGTCGCCATGCCGACCGAACAGTACGTGAGCGGCAACATGGAACTGCGGCTGGCGCACGATATGTCGTGGGCCATTTCGTGCATTGCGCTGTTGATCGGCTCGGTGAGCGTTTTGAACACGATGTTGATGTCGGTGATGGAGCGCACGCAGGAAATCGGAGTGCTTCGCGCGCTCGGCTGGCGTAAGCGCCGGATCGTCGAGATGATCGTCTGCGAGTCGTGCGCCATCAGCCTGGCCGGCGCCCTGTTGGGAACCGTCGTGGGCGTGTCCTTGACCGCAGGGTTGAGCCGCTTGCCCGCGGCCAGCGGTTTGATTCGGGCCGAAACTTCTCCTCGCGTGATCGCGGCGGGACTGGCCGTGGCCGCCGCCGTTGGGCTGATCGGCGCAATTTATCCGGCCTATCGCGGCGCACGCATGCTGCCGACGGAGGCCTTGCGCTATGAGTAACGCCCGCTTCAGTCGCTCTGCGGCGCAAGCCGTGCGGAACGCCTGCCGCAACGCCGCTGCGGGCGCCGGCGCACGCGCCGCGCCGGCGGGCAATGGCCTTCGCAATGCGGGAGAGCGCGGATGCGGTTCTTGACCGTGGTGGCGAAGAATCTGTTGCGTCGTCCGGCGCGCTCGGCCCTGACGGTATTCGGCGTCGGCCTGGCCGTCGCCGCCGTCGTATCGCTGCTGGGAATCTCCGACGGGTTCGAACGATCCTACTACGACCTTTACGCCAGTCGAGGCATCGATCTGGTCGTGCAGCGTTCCGGCCGGAGCCAACAACTGGCCAGCGGCCTGGACGAAAAGTGGGGCCAGCGCATGCGGCGCTTGCCGGGCGTGCGCGAGGTGATTGGCGGACTGGTCGACGTGGTGTCGTTCGAAGAGGCCGGGCTGTTCGTCGTGCTCGTCAACGGCTGGCCCGCGGACAGCCCGATTCTTGAAGACGTGAAGATTCTCTCCGGCCGCTCGCTGACGGATCCGGAGCGTCATGAAGTGCTGCTCGGCAAGGTGCTCGCCGCCAATCTGGGCAAAGGCGTCGGAGACGAGCTCGAACTATACGGCCAGCAGTTCCAGGTCGCCGGCGTGTTTGAGAGCTACAACGTTTACGACAACGGCGCCGTGGTCATGCTGCTCAGCGAAATGCAGCAACTGACCGACCGGCCGCACGAAGTCAGCGGGTTCACCGTCGAGGCGGATCCTGCCGCAGGCGAGCAGGGCATCGAGGCGCTGAAACTTCGCATCGAGAGCCTGTCGCCGCACCTGTCCGTGCTGTCGACCGCCGACTTCGTCAACAGCGTGGCGCAGATCCGCATGGCGCGGGCCATGGCCTGGCTGACGTCGACCGTGGCCGTGATCCTGGGCGGCATCGGAGTGCTGAACACGATGGTCATGTCGGTGTTTGAACGGATGCGCGAAATGGGCGTGCTGCGCGCCATCGGCTGGTCGCGAGCGCGGATCGTGCGGATGGTGCTTTCCGAATCGTTGTTGCTGACGATCGTTGGCGCCGCGGCGGGTTCGGCGGGCGGAGCCCTGTTGGCGCGCCTGCTGGGCAACTTCCGCACGACCGCCGGGCTGATTGAAGGCCGGGTCTCGCCGGCCGTGATTGCCCAGGGATTCGTGATTGCGCTGGCCATCGGCCTGCTGGGAGCCGTTTACCCGGCTTACTGGAGCGCCAACCTGCGGCCCGTCGACGCCATGCGACACCGGTAGTGCGACATACAGGCGGCATTGCGGCCGGTCGCCAATCGCTTCCCAGGCGCCTCTGCCCGATGCGTGCGCGAATACCGGGCCCATTTCCGCGTAGAAACGCGAAAACCGGCGCCTCCCGCCGCAGGGAGGCGGCAGGCGGCGTTGCGAACTCGCCCGGCCGCCGGGTCGCGCCGGTACGGTACGTGGCTTGCATCGCCTGAGCCTCTGCCTCGTGCTCGACCTGTTTTTTTGGCGAACCGATGAACGGAAGAGTTTGGTCGCGGCGCAGCAGGCAAGGAAGCACGCCGAGACGGCGCTTGCGGCGATGGTTTGCAACGGGCGGCAGGAGATGCGACGTCGTTTCCGCTTTCACGTTTTTTTTGCGAAAGGGTGTTTCCATGAACCGGATGTTTGCAATGGCGGTGGCTCTGTTCTTGGCGGTCGCCGGGATCTCGCTGATGTCAGGCGAAAACGCCGCTCAGGCAGGACACGGCTGCCGCGGCTGCTCGTGTCGCGGCTGCTACGGCTGCGACTGCTACGGCTGTTACGGCTACGGCCGCCACTACCGCGCTTGCTGCGCGGATGATTGCTGCGATACGTGCAATGGCTGCGCGGTGACGCCCGAAGCCAGCTCGCCTGGCGACGAGCCGCCTGCCGCTCCGGCGGCGCCGGCGCCCAGCGCCTCGGCTCCGCGAGTCAAGGCACACGTCGTCTCCGCGCGGATCCGCAGTCGCTGATTCGCCTCGGGAGCATAGCGGCCTTGATCCGCAGCGAATGAGCCGAGCGCCTCCGCAGGACGCCGATGGCGCCACGGGGCAATTCGGAGCGACTCGGCTCAGGAGCTGCGTCAAGGCCGACGACGCCGGGGCCGTCCCTGCTGTCGACTTTACGTTGCAGCAGGGCGGTCCCGGCCGCTTGAGGCTCCGCTGTTAAGCGCGTGCCGCTGAGAACTTGACTTCGATGTGCTTGGGTTGCGCCGCTTCCGTCTTGGGAAGCACGATCTTCAAGATGCCGTCTTGGTAGCGAGCCTCGATCTTGTGCTCGTCGACGGCGCCGGGCAACGGAATGACGCGCCGAAATTCGCCGCTGCAGTGTTCCATCCGGTGATACGTCTTGCCTGCTTCCTCTTGCTCTTCCTTTTTCTCTCCCGAGATCCACAAATCGCCGTGGCGCAATTCGACGCGCACATCGTCGCGCGTGAGGCCCGGCAATTCCACGTCAACCTCGAAACCGTACTCCGTCTCGATCAGGTTGACGGCGGGGACAAAACCCGCCCGGCCGGCGTAGCGGTCCTCTTCTCCGCCGAAGAAACGCTCCATCAACTGTTCGAAGTCCCGTTCCAACCTTGCCAGCGGGCGCGGCAGCCGATCGAGCCAGGGATCGCGGCGATACCAAGGCCGGGAATGCGTTTCTTTTTCCTGCGTCGCAGTAGCCATGATTCGAACTCCTTAGCCAAAACGCGGTCTTTTTTTCGTGCCCTGAATGTCGCGCGTGCGGCAATGCAACAGCGCGCTGGGACATCAAGGCAAACGCCGTGCCGGATGTACGGATGACGACGACGCCAAGGGCCGGTCGATATCGACCGCTTGTCGTTAGCTTGCCGTTTCAAGGCGGATCCGCTCCGTTGGGCAGGCGTCTTGGCGGCGGGCAAGTCTCTGGACGGCGCCGTCAGGCAGTGCTTCAAAACGCCCCGGTTAAGGGGCGCGGGAGCGCGCAGCGTGCGGCTCCGCGCAGTCCCGGAGCGGAATAACGCTCAACCGGGCGGCTTGCGCGGCCGAACTGCCGCAGCGCTCTCGACGCGGCAAAGGCCGCGTTTCAGGGCGCCACCACGAGAATTCCCAGCCTGCGATTGCACCGTGGGAGTAACTCGCAGGATTGGCACATTACGTGCATGACGCATAAGTGCCGGCGGCGGCACGATGCCGACCGAGGCAAGACCGGCTGGCTGAAACAACTGGTCTGAAACGACATGGCATTTCGAACAGGAGCGAGATCATGAACCTCGGAGAGATTTTTCGCAGTAATGTCATTACAGTCGATCCCGACGACACGATGATCGATGCCATGCGGCTGATGCAGCAGCATGGCGTCGGGGCCGTTGTCGCCGTGCGGGAAGGCCAGGTCGTCGGCATGCTGACCGACCGCGACGTCGCGTTGGCCGTGGTGTTAGGAACGGCAACGCCCGATAGCGCGGTGAGCGAGACGATGACTCGCAACGTCGCCACCATTTGGGAAGACCAGGGCATTTTCGACGCCACCCAGGCGATGCAAGGCCGCCACGTTCGTCGCCTGCCGATCGTGTCGCGTCAGAACGAACTGATCGGGATGGTCGCCTTCGACGACATCGTCGCCCTGCTGGCCAAGGAATTCCACAACATCAGCGAGGCCATCTCGCCGGCGCTGGCGGACAAGGCCTATTGAGGCCGCGGGCGCGCAGCGCTGGGCGTTAATCGGCGCGGTCGGAGACGGCCGCGCCAGCGGCGACGCGATCGCTGGGGTGCACGATCACGACGTCGTGTTCGCGCAGGCCGTCCAGGACTTGCGCTTCGAGGTCGTTCTGCCGGCCGATCTTTACGGTGCGCACGACGGCGCGGCCGTCTGCGACGGCGAACACGGCCCACTCGCGTCCCCGGCGGAACAAGGCGCTGGCCGGTACTTTGAGCACGTCCTCTTCTTTCCAGATGACGACCCTGGCTTCGACGCGAAACGCGTCGCCCAGCGTCGCCCGGCCGTCGGAGGTCTCGGTCAGATCAATGACCACGTTGACTCGTTGCTCTTCCACGCCTAACGCCGAGACCTTCGTAAATCCGGATGGTTCGACCAGCCGCACGCGCCCCGTCAGCGGCCGCCGGCCGCCCCAGTGCTCCAGCAAGACTTCATCTCCGGGAGAGATCTTGACGGCGTCGCTCGACAGGACGTCGACGACGGCTTCCAGGTTTTTCGGGTCGCCGAGTTCCATAATCTGCGTGCCGGGCTGCACCACGGCGGCGCTCTCTTGAAACACTCGCAGTACGCGGCCGTCGATCGGAGAATGGATATCGAGACGCCACGTCTCCTCGCTCGACGCTTCGCGCGGAAACGAGCGAATCAGCGCGGCTCGGGCCTGTTCCAGTTCAAAATCAGCGACCTGCAAGGCGAATTGGGCCGCCCGCAACTCCTCCCGTCGAGCGCGTTGATCGACGCCGGCCTGCTCGAACTGGTCGACGGTAATGCTCCCCTTTTTGACCAGCTCTTTGAAACGCCGGTAATCGGCGTCGGCATGTTCGGCCGCCGCTTCGGCCTGTTCAATCTGCGTCTCGGCCCGGTGGCGCGAGGCCTCGGCGGCTTTGACTCGGGCTTGCGCTTCCGCTTGCTGCCGCACGTTCAGCAGCGAAGGATCCGACGGTTCCAGCGCGGCAAGCAGCGTTTTGCCTGCGCAGACGGCGTCGCCCGCGCGCAAATCGACGCGCAGCAGTTCTCCGGCCGCCGGAGAAGAGACGGTATAGCGGTCCTTGATGCGAGTCTTGCCGTCTTCGTCCACCGTGACTTGCAGCGGACCGCGCGTCACGCGGCCCAAGTCGACCGGGACGGGTTGAGGCAGAAAGGCGTAAACAATCGCGGCGCACGCCGCCGCGATCGCTAACACGATGAATCCGCGTTTGAGCCATCGGACCACGACCGGTCACTCCCTGGTTTTCAAGACCGCGACCAGATCGAGACGATCAAGCTGGCGGCGCACGATCAGGCCGGAAACGATTGCGGCGACGATCACGATCGTCGCCGCCAGGGCATACGTGGCGGGCTTAATCACGAGCGGAATGCGGAACAATTCTGTGTCGTAGCCCCAGGATGCAAACCAGGCCAGGCTGTAGCCCAACGCCAGGCCCGGCCCGATGGCCGTGAGCGTCAGGATCGCCAGTTCGCCCAACAAGATGTACGAGATTTCCGCTCGCGTAAAGCCCAACACGCGCAAGCTCGCCAATTCCCGGCTGCGCTGGGCGACCGAAATGCGGGCGTTATTGTAGACCACGCCGAAGGCGATGATCGCCGCGAACAGCACGTTGACGGCTTTCATCCGCAGCAAGGTATCTGAAAGCGTGGCCTCCAAACTGCGGCGAGCGGCGTCTTTGACCGTCGCCGTGGCGATCTGCGGGGTCGTCTTGACCCTGGCGTACAAAGCCGGCAAGGCCTGCGAATCGACGCGCAGAAAGGCGCCGGAAATGCAATTTCCTTCGCGCATCAAACCGTGCAGCGCCTGCAGGTCCATATACGCGCCGAGGCCCACGAAGTCGGAAATAAAAGCCGTCGCCTTAACGCGCCGCACGGGGCGCTCGCCTTCCAGCACTTCAGCCGTCAGCCAATCTCCTTCGTTGACCTCCAGCAACTCCGCCAACTTGGCGCTGAGCACAATGCCGCCGGGCGGCAACGGAACGGTCGAGCGGGCGTCGTCGAGCAGTTGCAGCATTTGCGATTTCCTGCCGATGCCGAAGATTTCAGTCCTGCGCCAGCGATGTCCGTTGCGCAAACGGACGGGAACCACCCGAAACGGCTCGCTGCGCAGCACGCCCGGCAGGCGAGCAATCTCGTGCAGCGCGCGGTGCGAGGTCGGCTCGACGAGCGCCACCATCACGTCCTGGCGATGCGTGATCTCGAACTCCAGTTCAATCAGGTCGTCCAGCGCGTCGCCAATGAAGTTGCCCAGCACCAGGATCGCCGCCGCCATGGCGATCCCCAGCACCGCCAACGCCGCGTGTCCGCGGCTACGTTCCAGATTGCGGAGGACGATCCGCATGGAATGAGAAAACCATCGCCCCAGGCCGCAGCGTTCCAGCAGCGTCGGCCGGTATTCCGCGGGGGGCTCGGGACGCATCGCTTCCGCAGGCGGCAGCCGTACCGCGCGGCGGACGGCGCCGAGCGTGCCTGCCATGGCGGCGGCAATGCTGACGCCGAGCGCCGCCATCACGACCGACAGGGCCAGGTGATACTCGAGCAAGGGAAAGTGAAAGAACTGCGTGTACATGTGCGTCAAGCCGCTGCCCAGCCAGGCGCCCAAAGCGGTCCCCAGCA
>DASZUP010000588.1:0-1802 GCA_035547635.1 Pirellulales bacterium | reverse complement strand
TTCCGTTACAACAGGAGCGGAAGCGGATGAAGATTCCGGGCGGCGGCGTTCGCGCCGCGGCGGTAAGCTAAGTTGAGATATGGGCTTGTCGATTGCGGCGGGCTGAAGGCCACAAGCAGCAGTAACGGACTGCCCGGCCATTTCCGCGGCAGGGTTGCCGCCGGAGCCGCCCGAATCGCGTCGCGTCGCCGGCGCGACCGTTCGACGATCTGATCCTCACCATTCACCGAAAGCGAACGACGGCGTTCGATGATCCACGTTCACGAACTCACCAAGCACTACGCCGACCTGCGACGCGGCAAACTGGTGGCGCTGGGCGGGATCAGCTTTGATGCCTATCCTGGCCAAATCTACGGCTTGTTGGGACCCAACGGCGCCGGCAAGACGACGGCCTTGCGGATCATCAGCACCGTGCTGCGGCCCACCAGTGGCACGGCCACCGTCAACGGGGCGGATGTGGTCACCCAGCCGTCGCAAGTTCGGCGGCAGATCGGCTTCATGTCCGCCAACACGGGCGTCTACGACCGGATGACCGCCTGGGAAATTGTTGAATACTTCGGTCGATTGCACGGCCTGGAGGAAGACGTGTTGCGGCTGCGGATGGAAGAACTGTTCCAGCGGCTGCAAATGGACGAGATTCGCGACCTGCTCGGCGCCAAGATGTCGACGGGAATGAAGCAAAAGGTCTCCATCGCCCGAGCCCTGGTCCACGACCCGCCGGTGCTGATTTTCGACGAAGCGACTTCCGGGCTCGACGTGCTGGTGGCCCGGGCGCTGTTGAAGACCGTGGCGGAGCTGCGCGAGCACGGCAAGTGCGTGGTGTTCTCGACGCACATCATGCGCGAGGCCGAAAAACTCTGCGATCGGTTGGCGATCGTGCATCGCGGCAAGATCCTGGCCGAGGGCGGACTGGACGAACTGCGAGATCGGTACGACCAGCCGGACCTGGAAGAATTATTTTTCCAATTGATCTCGCAGCACGACGAACAGCAGAAGGCCCTGGCCGCCAGCGGCGCGGACGGATAGCGAGCCGCGAACGGGAGCGATATGAACTGGAGCAACGTCAAGCTGGTGCTGCATCGCGAAGTGCGCGACCAATTGCGCGATCGCCGCACGCTGTTCATGATCGCCGTGCTGCCGCTGCTGCTCTATCCCTTGCTGGGAATGAGCATGTTCCAGGTGCTGCAGTTCGTCAGCGAGCATGCGACCCGCGTGGAAGTCATCGGCGCCGACCAACTGCCGGGCTCGCCGCGGCTGCTCGAAGGCGACCACTTCGCCGCCGGGCTGTTCAGCGAACCAGGCAAGACCAAACTGCTTGAGGTCACGGTCGTTGCCCCCGAAAGTGCGGCCGCTGACTCAACCGCGGCGCAGGAAGAGGGCGATGAGGGCAGGAGTTCGATTGAACGGCGCGCTCGCCGCGCGGTGCAGCAAGGCGCCTGCGAAGCGGTCGTTTATTTCCCGCCCGACTTCGCCCAGCGTCTGCAGGCCTTCCGCGACAGCCTGGCTCGGCGAGACGACCAGCCGCCGGCGAAGGATCTGGCCGTGCCCAGCCCGGAAATCTTTTTCAACACGGCCAAGGAAAAGTCGCAGATTACGCACAGCCGCGTGACGGTGATTCTCGACCGTTGGCGTGAAGAGATCGGCCGATTGAACCTGGCCACCAGCCATCTGCCCGAATCCGCCGCCAAGCCGTTCAAGCTTGCCGAGCACGACGTGGCCGCCGAGCGGGGGCATCGCGACGCGGCGGTCTGGTCGAAGCTGCTGCCGTTTCTGCTGTTGATCTGGGCGCTGACCGGCGCCTT
>DASZUP010000587.1:0-13120 GCA_035547635.1 Pirellulales bacterium | reverse complement strand
TCGCCCAGCGCTGGTACTACGACCCGTGCGCGCCGGCGCTGCGAGAGGCCTTCGAAGCGTTCTACCTGGCCACCGGCCGGCGGTACGACTTTGTCGATGCTTACCGCTGCCAGGACGCCGACTACATCCTCGTCGGCATGGGCTGCTACATGGAAACGGCCCAAGCCACCGTGGATTACCTGCGGGAGCAGAAGGGAATCAAGGCCGGCTGTCTGAACGTCTACTGCTTCCGCCCCTTCCCTTCGCAGAGTCTGGTCGATGCGTTGAAAGGCTGCAAAGCGTTCAGCGTCATCGAACGGATGGACGATCCGCTCTCGACGGCCGGCAACCATCTGACCCGCGAGATCAAGGCAGCCTTCTGCGACGCCTTTTTGGGACAGAACGGTTTGGAAAGAATCGACCATCTGCCGCGGATTTACAGCGGCGCCGCAGGGCTGGGCAGCCGCGACGTGCGGCCCGGCGATCTGATCGCCGCGTTCGAGAACATGCTGCATGACGGTTCGGACTTCTTCTGCATCGGCATTGACCATCCGCTGGCGCTCAAGAGCGCAGAAGATCCCGACCTGCGTCCGCATGGCGGCTTCTCGATGCGAGGGCATTCGGTCGGCGGCTTTGGTTCGGTCACCACCAACAAGGTCATCGCCACCATCGCCGGCCAGGTGTTCGGCAAAGACGTGCAGGCCTATCCCAAGTACGGTTCGGAAAAGAAAGGCTTGCCGACGACGTACTATCTGACCATCGCCGATTCCCACATCTACACGCACAGCGAGTTGGAGCACGTCGACCTGGCGGTCCTCAACGACACGACGGCCTTGTTCAGCGGCAATCCGCTGGCCGGACTCGTACCGGGCGGAGCCGTCTTCATGCAGAGCCCTTATACCAATCCGGCCGATGTCTGGCAGCGAATCCCCGAGCGTCATAAGTTCACGATCCGCGAAAAGCAAATTCGCGTGTTCTTTGCGGACATGGTCAAGATCGCCCGGCAGGTGGCCTCGGAAGCGGACCTGGAAATGCGGATGCAAGGCATCGTGCTGCTGGGGGCGTTCCTGAAGCTGACGCCTTACGCCCAACAGAGCGAAATGTCCGACGACGAGGTTTATGCGGGCGTCGAAAAGGCGCTGCGCAAGTACTTCGGCAAGCGCGGCGACCGCGTCGTGCAGGACAATCTCGAGTGCGTCAAGCGGGGCTACAGCGAGATGCAGGAAATCCCCGCGTCGATCATCTCTCCCGAAACCGCTCACGCCTGAAAGGGTCTTCCGATATGGCTACCGTCGAAAAAAACGCTGCGGACAACTATCCGTCCATGAACGAGGCCAGCGAGCGCGATCCGTTCAACAACAACTGTTACGGCACGCTGGTCGACGCCCCTTACAAGGACGTCAAGCTGCCGGTGCTGGACGTGCGCGACTTCAACGACCGCATCATCCGCGGCTACGAAGAAGGCTGCGGCGAGAAGACGCTGCCGGCCGACTTATCGGTGGCCCGCTCGCTGATCCCGGCAGGCACGGCGGCGCTGCGCGACTTCAGCTACGTGGCGCCGGAGATTCCGCAATACGTCGCCGAGAACTGCACCGGCTGCATGGACTGCGTCACGGAATGCCCCGACACGGCCATTTTGGGCAAAGTGCTGGCCGAATCGTCGCTCGAGGAAAAGCTGCAGGCGATCGCCGACCCGACCGACCGCGAAAAGTTCGCGCGGCAATGGTCGCGGACGCGCAAGTACTACGAGGGGCCGAAGAAAAAAGGCCAGGAAGGCGGCCGCTTCGCCATCATCATCGACCCCAGCAAGTGCAAGGGCTGCGCGGAGTGCGTCACCGTTTGCGACGACAATGCGCTGAAAATGATTCCCAAAACCGAGCAGGACATCCGCGATATCCGCCTCAGCCACCGGTTGTTCAAGCAGGTCGGTCCATCGGACGAGCGATATATTAACGACAATCTGCTGATCGACATGATGCTGAAGGAAAAGACGCACATCTACGTCGGCGGCGCAGGCTCGTGCGCGGGTTGCGGCGAAGGCACGGCGCTGCGCATGATGTGCGCGGCGACCGGCGCCAAGTACGGCGACCAGTGGGGCATTGTCGCCGCCACCGGCTGCAATACGGTCTACACCTCAACTTATCCCTACAACCCTTACATGGTTCCCTGGACCAACTCGTTGTTCGAAAATGCGCCGGCCGACGCCATGGGCGTGCGCTCGCGCTGGGACCAGTTGGGTTGGCAGGACAAACCGCTGTGGTGCATCGGCGGCGACGGGGCCATGTTCGATATCGGTTTTCAGTCGCTCTCGCGGATGCTCGCCTCGGGCATGAACATCAAGGTGTTCGTGCTGGATACGCAGGTCTACTCGAACACCGGCGGCCAGGCTTCCACCAGCACGTTCACCGGCCAGAACACCAAGATGAGCGTTCACGGCAAAAGCTTTGGCGGCAAGCAGGAGCGCCGCAAGGAAATCGCACAGATCGCCATGATGCACCCGCGCACCTTCGTCGCTCAGACGACCTGCGCCCATACGAACCATTTCTACAAGGCCCTGTTGGGCGCGTTGGAATTCGACGGGCCGGCGCTCGTCAACTGCTACACCACCTGCCAGCCGGAACACGGCGTGGCAGACAACATGGCCTCGGAGCAGGCGCGGCTGGCGGTCGACACGCGCGCGTTCCCGCTGTTGATCCACGATCCCCGCGCGGGCGACACGCTCAAAAAGCGACTCTCGCTGCAAGGCAACCCCGCCATGAAAGAGGATTGGTTCGCCAATCCCAAAACGGGCGAGGTCGTCGATTTCATTGATTTTTGTCGTAGCGAAGGCCGCTTTTCCAAGCACTTCGACAAGGACGGAAATCCGTCCGAGTTGCTGCAGCGAGCCCGGGACGAGCGGCTGGAGAATTGGCATATCCTGCAGGAGCTGGCCGGGCTGCGCTAAGCGGAAAATCCCGCGCTGCCGGCGGATGGGCCTTTACTCGCCGCCGCGCGGTCCTAGAATTCCTTGGCTTACGAAATCCTCTCCGGAGATGGACCGCTTCTATATCTGACCACTCCTCGTAGGTTCGGCCAACTATCCAAGCAGGCCATCGCCTCTTTGTAAGAAGAGTCGTCATGATAACTGCACGGTCGGTTGAATCATCGTCGGCGGAGTGCGCTGCTGACGACTTGCGCATCCTGGTCGTTGAAGACGAACAGGAATCCGCCGAGCGCCTCGCAGCCATGCTCGCGCAGTGGCATTGCTGCGCTCAGGTCTTTCGCGCGGGCGCCGAGGCCATCGATCGCCTCGGTGAGTTTCAGCCCCATGTCGCGCTGATCAGTCTGAGCCTGCCCGATTTGTGCGGCTTCGAGGTGGCGCACAGACTCTGCGACTGCGCAACAGCGCGACGAGCGCTGTTGATTTCGCTCAGTACGTCCGCGCAGGAGCACGAACGGCGGTTGGCCAACGCTTTGGGGTTCGACTTCCATTTGCTCAAGCCGATTGACGCCGAAGAGTTTCGACGAGCCTTGGACCAGATTGCAATGGAAAATGGCTTGCCGTTGCGCCGGCTGGCGCCGGATCAGGCGGCCGGCGCCGCGTCGCAAGCAGCTGCTGAGATGCCGAGGCGATCCGCGCGGCCGCATGGGGACAATCTGGCCGCGGCGCTATGCGACGCGCGCAGGGCGCTGGCTGGCGCCGAGGATTCGCAACCTCGCAAATTACTGCGGCTGCTGCTCCTCGATCCGGCGGGTAGGGCTGCGAAAGGCCGGGCGAACTGGCTGCGGCGCTGGGGCTTCGAGGTCGACGTCTGTCAGAGCGCCGAAGAGTCGCTGGAACGAGTTGACTCGCTGGCGCCGCATGTGATTGTCGTCGCGACGGAAGGTTTGGATGTGGACGCGTGCGAGCTGGCCGCCGCACTGCGGGCGCGTGCCGGCGCCGGCGCACCGCGGCTCGTTGCGCTGGTTCGGCCCGGGAGAGAACGAGCCCTTTGCTGTCCGGTTGAGTCCGACTACGACCTGCATTTGTCGGGCGATACCGCCGTGCGGCAGTTGGGCGAAGCCTTGAGCGAATTGTTGGCGGCAGATCCCCGTTTTCAGTAGTTGTGACCTCGCGAGTCAGCGGCCGTAAGCACGTGTTCCTGGCGACTTTTGGCAGCGAGTTTCGCTTGGGGCGGCAGCCCGAAGACGAGCGCCGGGAGCCAGGTTTGCAATGGCGGCCAAGGCGGCTTCTTCAACGAGTTCCGGCCATGAGAGCGTTTGCAAAAGGCGGCGAACAGCCGGGCGAACGGCTGAACGCCCCTCGGTCGTCTGCAAGAATGCCGCGCGCCAATCTTCGCAACTCGCTGTTGTTCAAGCAGGTCGCGTTCTTGACGCTGGTCGTCGTCGTGGCGTCCGGCGTGCTCGGCCACGTAGCTTACCTCCTGGCCCGGGGCATACTCCTGGACGACGTCCACGAGCGGTTCGAGCTGATTGCCGATGGCAGAGCCCGGCTTCTGGAATCGTCCGCGGCCGAAGAATTGCGGGAAGCGGCGCTGATCGTCAGCCGTACGCGAATGGCGCGAATTGTGGAAGATCGCGTAACCGGGACCGTTGACGAGGCGCTCTTCCAGGAGGAAATCGAGAGGATTCTCGCCGATACCAAGCGGAGCGCGGGCGGAGTGCGCCAGCTTTGGATCGCCAACCTGCAAGGCGCGGTGATCGCCACGACCCAAGAGAGTTTGCTTGGACAAAGCGTCGCAAAGCACCCCCTCTTCACCGCAGGGCTGGACGGCCCCGCTCTGGGCGATCCTTACCAGCGCAGAGGTCGGTACGTGGGGGTCGTCGCCGCTCCGATCCAGTCCCAGGACGGCGCCGTCACGGGCGTGCTGATGGGCGAACTCGACGTCACGGAACTGATGGATTCCGTTTTCGACCGCTCCGGATTGGGACAGAGCGGCGAAATCGTGGTCGGCAGATACAGCCAGGACGAACTGCAAGTCTTACAGGCCCCAGGCGCCGCGCCGGGCCGCGCCGAAGCGAAGTCGGCCCATCCGGCGTTGGCGCTCGCCTGCCAGGGCGAATCGGGCGCCAAGATCGTCAACGTCAACGGTCTGCCCGTACTGGCCGCCTACCGGCCCGTCGCTTACGGTCCGCGAGGTCGCGCGTCGTGGGGACTCGTCGCCAAAATTAACCTGACCGAGGCCTATGCGCCGACGACGCGATTGCGACGGATCCTGCTGCTCGTCCAGGGCGTCTTCGCCTTGGCCGGAGCGATCGCTTCCTATTGGCTGGCAAGAAAACTCACGCGGCCGATCCGGGAGCTGACTTCGACGGCCGCTGCGCTGGCGGCGGGAAACCTCGACGCGCGAGTCGCCGTTTCCGGCGCCGATGAGCTGGGCGTGCTGGGCGCCTCGTTTAACCATATGGCCGAGCAGTTGGCCAAGTCGCGGAGCTGGCTGGAGCGGCGCATCGAACTAAACGTCGCCGAACTGACGGAGTCGCGGCACGAGCTGTACCGCCAAACGCGACTCTTGCGGAGCGTGCTCGACAGCATGGGCGATGCCGTCGCCGTCGCCGACCCGTCCGGAAAGGCGCTGCTGCTGAACCCGGCGGCAGAACGGATCCTCGGCCAGGACGCACAGGACGTGCCGCCGAGCGAGTGGCCCCAGGTCTACGGCTGCTATCACGCTGACGGAGATACGTTGTACGCGCCGGAAGATCTGCCCCTCGCCCGGGCGATGCGCGGAGAATCCATCGACAACGCGGAGCTCATCCTTCGCCACGCGGGTTTGCCGCAGCCGCGCTGGATAAGCATCAACGCCCGCCCGCTCAAAAACGAAGCCGGTCGATTGTGCGGCGGCGTGATCGCGTTTCGAGACGTCACCGCCGCCAAACGAGCGGAACAGGAGATTCGAATCGCCGAGCAGGAACTGCAACGCGCCAAACAACTCGCCGAGTCGGCCAGTCGGGCGAAAAGCGAATTCCTGGCCAACATGAGCCACGAAATCCGGACGCCGATGAACGCCATCATCGGCATGACCGAATTGATGCTCGAAACGTCATTGACGTCGACGCAACGCGAGTACCTGACCATGGTGCAGGAGTCCGGCGAAGCGCTGCTCTCCGTGATTAACGACATTCTCGACTTCTCGAAGATTGAAGCGGGTCGGTTCGAACTGGAGCAAGGGATCTTCGATCTCCGCGAGGTCGTGGGCGATACGATGAAGTCCCTTGCCCTCAGGGCTCACCGCAAGGGACTGGAACTGGCCTGCCACATCAGTCCTGAAATCCCGCAGTTCATCGTCGGCGACAAACATCGGTTGCGGCAGATCATCGTCAACCTGGTTGGCAATGCCATCAAGTTCACCGAGCACGGAGAAGTGGTGCTCGAGGCGACTTGCGATACGCGCGGCGAAACCGGTGCAATGCTGCACTTCGTCGTCCGCGACACGGGCATCGGCATTCCCGAAGAGAAGCAACAATTGGTCTTCGAACCGTTCGAGCAGGCGGACGAATCGACGACGCGCCGCTTCGGCGGGACTGGACTCGGTCTGACTATTTCCTCCCGGTTGGTGCGGTTCATGGGCGGACGCCTTTGGGTCCGCAGCCAACCTGGCCAAGGGAGCCAGTTTCACTTCACGGCCGCATTTGCGCTGCCCGATCGCGAATGCCAGCTTCCGCCCGTCCGTCGCGAAGCGTCGCTGCACGGCGTCCGCGCGCTCGTGGTCGACGACAACCAGACGAACTGCCTGATCCTGGAAGAGATGTTGCGCAGTTGGGAGATGCAGCCGACCGCTCTTACGGATCCTGCGCAAGCCATTCCCATGATGCGAGAACGCCTGCGCGACGGGCTGCCGTTCGACATCGCGCTGATCGACGCCAACATGCCGGGAATGAGCGGTTTCGAGCTCGTCGAGCAGATCAAGCGAGAGCCTGAGCTGGGCGCGGCAGTCATCGTCGTGCTGACCTCCGGCGGCCGCACGGAGAGTCTTTGCCGGCGGGAGCATCGACGCGTTGCCGCTTGCCTGACAAAACCCGTGAAACAATCGGAATTATTCGACGCCATCTCGCAGAGTCTCGGGCACGTCGCAACGCCGCAGGCGCCGCCGGCCATCGTTGACGCACCGGCGCCGCAGAACCGGCTGCCGTCGTTGCGCATCTTGCTGGCCGAAGACAGTCCGGTCAATCAAAAGCTGGCCTTGGCGCTGCTGGAGCCTCAGGGGCATCAAGTCACGGTAGCGAACAACGGCGCCGAAGCCGTCCGTCAATATGCAGCCGGAGGCTTTGACCTGGTGCTGATGGACGTGCAGATGCCTGAAATGGACGGGCTGGAAGCGACGCGATTGATTCGCGAGCAAGAACGCAACAGCGGGCGCCACACGCCGATACTGGCCATGACGGCCCACGCCATCAAAGGGGATCGAGAATTGTGCCTGCAGGCCGGCATGGACGCTTATGTTTCGAAACCTGTACGGGCCCGCGCTTTGTTCTCCGCCATCGACCAACTGGTCGCCGAGCAGGCGCCGCGAGCGACCGGGCGGCAGGAACTCGCGCCGGCCGTCGCAGAGTCCGGCGAATTGGCGGCGGAGCCAAATCCGCCGGCCCCTGCAGACGCCGGGGAAACGCCGCCCGTCTGCAGTGAATGGAACAAGGACGTGATTGATTGGCATGCGGCGTGCGGCCGTTCACATCTGACGGAAGCGCAGTTGCACGAGCTGGCCGAATTATTCTTGAACGAATGCCCCAAGCTGTTGTCCGAGATTCGCGCGGCAGCGGCCGACGCTGATGCCGCGCGGTTGCGCCTGGCCGCCCATACCCTCAAGGGATCGGCCGCCATTTTCGACGCCAAGCGTGCAGCCGCCGCCGCACAGCGGTTGGAAGGTCAAGCCGCGTCCGGCGAGTTGGCGGGAGCAGACGCGGCAATCGCCGAATTGGAAGCGGAACTGCGCAGCGTGGCCGCCGCGATGGAGGAACACGCCAGACACGCCTGAACATCCGGAGGCAGAATTCCATGGACGCGTCAGCCGGCAACGTGATTCGGGTGCTGTTGATCGAAGACAATCCCGTTCATGTCCGCCTGGTCGAACAACTTCTCCAGGACTCCAAAGCCCCGACCTTCTCTCTGACCTCGGCGGAGCGGTTAGCGGACGGGCTGAGCCGGCTGGACGGCCAGAATTTCGACGTCGTGCTGCTCGACCTCAGCTTGCCGGACAGCCAGGATCTGGAAACTTTCATTCGCGTTCGGTCGCATGCACCTGCCATGCCGATCGTGATTGTGACCGGACTGGACGACATCAAGCTGGCCGCCAAGGCCATCGAAGCGGGCGCTCAAGATTACCTGGTCAAAACGCAACTGCACCGCGCATCGCTGACGCGTTCGCTACGTTACGCGATCGAACGCACCCGCGTTCGCGATGCCGAATGGGACTCGCAGACGTTCCGGCTTGCGCAACGGCAATTTCTCAAGGCCGCGCAGTTGATGGGACTGGATGACAATATCCGGCAGCGCTTGCTGTTTCCGCAGCGCACACTGGTGGTCGCCTTCCCCTTTCGCAGAGACCGCTACGTGGAGGTCGAAAACGTGTTCGGCTATCGCGTGCAGCACGTGCTGACGATGGGCCCCACGAAAGGCGGCATCCGTTATCACCAGGACGTGAGTCTGGGCGAGGTCTCGGCGCTGGCCATGTGGATGACCTGGAAGTGCGCACTGATGCAACTTCCCTTCGGCGGCGCCAAAGGAGGCGTGCGGATCGACCCCACCGGTCTCAGCGGCCACGAACTGCAGCGGCTGACCCGACGTTATGCGACGGAAATCATCAGCATGATCGGGCCGGACAAAGACATTCCCGCCCCCGACATGGGAACCGACGAGCGCGTCATGGCCTGGATCATGGATACCTACAGCCAGCAGGTCGGTTACTCCGTGCCCGCGGTGGTGACGGGCAAACCGATCGTGCTGGGCGGCGCCCGGGGCCGCAACGAGGCCACCAGCCGCGGGCTGGCATACCTGATTCACGAGGCCGCCAACCAGATGGGCCTGAATTTGCCAGGCGCGTCCGCCGTGATTCAAGGTTTCGGCAACGTCGGCGCCAACGCCGCGAGATTTCTTGCCGAAGCCGGCGTCAAGATCATCGGGGTCAGCGACGTGACGACCGGCGTTTATCATCCCGAAGGTCTATCGGTTCCGTCGTTGCTCGCTTACGTCGCCGAGCGCCGCTCGCTGCAAGATTATCCGCACGCGGAACCGATCAGCAACGCGGAACTGCTGGAATTGCCTTGCGATATTCTCGTGCCCGCGGCCTTGCAAAATCAAATCACGGCGGAGAACGCCGAGCGCATCCAGTGCAAGCTGCTGGCAGAAGGAGCGAATGGCCCGACGACGCTGGAAGCCGACGAGATCCTCAACGACAAGGGGATCTTCGTCCTCCCGGACGTGCTGGCCAACGCCGGCGGCGTGACCGTTTCGTACTTCGAGTGGGTCCAGGACACGCAGAACTACATGTGGACCCTGGACGAGGTCAACGCGCGGCTGCAGAAGATTCTGGCCGACGCCTACCGCCGCACGATGACGCGCGCCCAGCAGACGGGCGTCGATATGCGCACGGCCGCGCTAATCGAAGGCATCCAGCGCGTGTCGGAAGCCAAATTGGCTCGCGGCCTGTTTCCTTAAGGGCTCACGGCCCCAGTGCCGCCAGATCCGCCGCCTTGCCGTCGGAGCGATTGCCGAGCAGTTGGTGTACGACCGCATTGACGGAGTAGCTGATCGCCCGCACCGAACCGTCGCAAAAAGCCATGTTGAAAGCGCCGCTGTGCGGACTGCCGAAGCGGTAAGAGTCGGCAAAGCCGAGGGTGTCGACCATCGGCGGGTAGTTGGGGTGCGTGCTTCGCGAGACGTCGTTGTCGAAGCCGGTGTAGCAGTCTTCGTTGTCGCCCGCGTCGGAGCCGGAGCCGTAACTCGCCGGGTTGAGATATTTTTCGCCAATCAGGTACGTGGCGCTGGCGCCGTCGGAGACGTAGGCCAGCTTGACCTCGCTGACGACGTAAGACACGCCCGTGTACCCGCTGGACCAACTGAACGTCTCGGCGGCCGCGTAAGAAGCGGGCCCGCCGTTGGCTTCCACCGCCGTTGTGTCGCCGACGTTCGCGGCGTAATCCACTTTGGCCACCGGGTTTTGCGCCGCGGCATTGAAATTGACGTTGACGTTCGGCTGATTGTACGCGCTCGCCGAGCGACGCGACGGGCAGTAGTAACACGGAACCGGAATCGCCGTCATCGCGCCTTGAGCCGTCAGCTTGGCGGCCCCGGTCAGCCCCGTGCTCTTCTGAAACAAAAGCTGCTGCTCGATGTACGGCAGCAAACTATAGAACACGCCGCCCGGCTGCTTCCGTCCGAAGCCGCGATCAGGATCTCCCACCCAGTCCCAGCCCCAGCCGTTGCTGGGCAGAAAGCCGTGAATGTCGTGATGGTTCTGGGCGCCGATGGCCATCTGCCGCAGGTTGTTCTGGCAACTTGCGCGCCGCGCCGCCTCGCGCGCGGCCTGAACGGCCGGCAAAAGCAGGGCGATCAGGATGCCGATGATCGCGATCGTGACCAACAGCTCGATCAACGTAAACGCCGAACGCATGGCGGACCGCGAGCCCGCCCAACCGCACGAGAAGCGACCGCCCATGGAACCCTCTTGCGCCAGAAAAGGAGATGCGCAACATTGCCGCCGAGGAAATCCGCACGCTGCTCAGACCGGCTCAAGCTCACGACCGCCGCCGCAAAACGCGAGTGTCCGTCAGTCGTTGAGCTGAACTCTTCCGAGAGTTTCCCACATTCGGGGTATAGAAACAAGCAGTTAGCGGTCATTTTATATATTTTGTAGATTTGCGATAATAAGAATATTGACTGAGCGCGCCCGTCTCGGTAGCTTACGAGTCACTGGGCTCGCCGTCCTCTCGTTCATCTCTTGACTGCTCGGGGGAGTTGTCATGCGAAACACTTTTCGCAACGGTTGCAGGCGTCTTGCGCTTGGCCTGTCCGATCTGCGGCGCTGCGGCGCTGCGCCTGCTCTTAGGGATGCTCCGCGGCTGATGCTGCGCGCGGCGAACGACGCCGCCGGCTAGGTCGGCCCGACAGCTCGCGATGGGACTGAAGAGAGGTTGGCGGACCAGGTTCTTGGCCGTCTCGAGCTTGCATCTTGCCCGTTGAACCTTCGGATTCAGCCAAACTTGGGGCGTTCATGCGCTGCGGCAGTTGAACGCGCAGATTGTCGATCGTTAATCCTCGTTTTTCACGCATTTTCAGTCATATCCCAGGAGAACTCGTCATGCGAATCACGCACACGCGCGGCAAGCGGTCGCATTCGGGCTTTACGTTGGTGGAATTGTTGGTGGTGATCGCAATCATCGGCATCCTGATCGCCCTGCTCTTGCCGGCCGTCCAGGCGGCGCGCGAGGCCGCCCGCCGGTCGCAGTGCGTGAACAATCTGCGGCAGATCGGCATCGCCTTGCAGAACTATCACGACGTCAGCTTGACGTTCCCGTCGAACTACCGCGGACCGAATGGCTATGACGCGACGAACACCGGGCGCAGTTGGATGTTCGCCGTCTTGCCGTTCATGGAGCAGGGCGTCCTGCAGAACCAATCCAGCTATCTTGTCCCGCTAGGCAACGGCTCTGCCGGCAGCGCCACGTTCACGGTCAACACGGAGGTTTCTCGGACGGTCGTCAAGGCGTTCCTGTGCCCCAGCGATCAAAATCAGGGGGGCTTGATGGGCGGCCGAGCGAATCTCGGCGATACGCGAGCCGTCAACAACTACAAAGGCGTGGCCGGCAGCAACTGGGCCTGGGGCGACCCGATCTGCCTGAACACCTTTCCCAAGGGCGGCTACTGGCCCAACAGCAATAATGGCCTCGACCAGGGCAACGGCATTCTGATGCGCAACGGCAACAACTATTCTCAGGGCTGGATCAAGATGGCCGACGTGGAAGACGGTACGGCCCAAACGTTCATCGTCGGCGAGGCCGTGCCAGGCTGGTGTTACCATACCTGGTGGTGGTGGTTCAACGGCAGCACGGCGACCTGCGGCATTCCGCTCAACTACTCCTCGATTGCCATTCAGACCAGCGCTGGCGCGAAGACGCTCGAGAGCCAAACGGGAGACTGGCCGAACAACTACTCGTTCATGAGCCGGCATTCCGGCGGCGGCGCGAATTTCCTGTTCGCGGACAGCCACGTGACATTTATCAACGACAGCATCGACCTGAACACCTATCGCTTCCTGGCGAACCGAGGCGACCGGGTGACGACCAACATCAACCCGTAGCTCAGGTCGACCTTGGGTTTTCCCGGAATCCGTTCCGCTGACTTTTTCGAAGCATAGGACAGCTCATGCATTACCTCCGTCCTTGGATTCTCGGATGCGCCGCACTGTCTTTGTTGCTCGGCGGCTGCAAAGGCAACAATAATCCGGCGACGCTTCCCGTGACCGGCGTGGTGAAGTTCAAAGGCCAGCCGCTGCCGAACGTCATCGTCACCTTCTTTCCGACCGACGGCCGTCCCGCTACGGGCAAGGCCGATGGCGAAGGTAAATTCACGCTGACGACCTTCCAACCGGGCGACGGCGCCCTGCCGGGCAACCACAAGGTTACCGTCATGGAGCCGGCGCCCGAGATGGCGGAAGGCGACTATTCCGTCCCGGACGCCAAGCCGCCGGCATTTCCCGTCAAGTACACCGACCAGCGGCAAACGGATTTGACCGTCGAAGTCAAATCCGGCGGCGAGAATGATTTCACGATCGAGCTGAAGGAATAATCGGGGCGGCCAGACAAAGGTGGAAATCGCCGCCGCGGCATGGAATAATCGTCGGAGCCAATCCGACTCTCTCAAGGGGAACTCCATGCACCGGTCTGTATCGTTTTGCGCCTGGTTGGGCGCCGTTTGCCTGTTCGCTTGGCCCGCAATTGCCGCCGCGGAGACATTCGACGTTGTGATTTACGGCGGCACGTCGGGCGGAGTGACCGCCGCGGTACAAGCGGCCAAGATGGGCAAGCGCGTGGCGTTGATCGAGCCCGGCAAGCATTTGGGCGGCTTGACCTCGGGCGGGTTGGGCGCGACCGACATCGGCAATAAGGGCGCCATCGGCGGGCTGTCTCGCGAGTTCTATCGACGCATCGGCCGGCACTACGGCCAGGA